>JAJQEL010000027.1:60082-69761 GCA_021201655.1 Erysipelotrichaceae bacterium
GAAAAACCTCCACCACAACATAACAATATTCTAAGCATATTTCGTTCCTCCTAGTTATATTGTATCATATCTGATAAAATAAATTAGAAAAGTTCATAAATTATGAACGATTTTTAATTTTTAACGAAAATAAATTAATAAATATAAAGAGGAAATTTATAAGCATTGTTTCATCATCACATGGAAAATAGAAATGATCATAAGGTGAATCACTATTATTTGTGATTTCATAAATATCACAATTCTTATAATTTTCAAATTTTTTTACTGTACGATTAAGATGATCATCATATTTGATTCTAAAAATCATGAATATAGAATTATCTTTAATTTCATAATGTTTCTTTATGCCTTCATTGATAATTACGACCGGTATAAATTGTTCGTCTAATAATAACTGTAATCTCATAAGTATTGGCATAGTAGAATTATTACCATACAAATATAAACAACGACAATTTTTAATAATATCAGCCCAAATTTTTAGCTTATCGTAATCAATATATAAACTTAAATCATTAATATAATCAGTATTTGTTTCCATAAATCGATGATAATCTTTATCATTATATGCTTGTTGGATATAAGACATATAAGAAGCACAATCTTCTTTTAAATCAATATAACTATCATAACCTAATTCATGTACAAATTTCATAACCATACCTTTAGAGACATGACATTCATTGGCTATTTGATTGATAGAAGTGTGAGGCATATCTTTCATATGTTTTTTGATATATTTAGCGATAACGTGACGTATATCACCAACTTCTACATAGTTTAAAAAGTAGTTTAGTTTTCCATTAATCATATGTATCACCTAATATTATGATAATTCATATTATTTTTCTTGTAAACAAAAAGTTCGCTTATAAACGAACTTTTACCCTTTCAAGCCATTGGCTTGTCTTTCCATATTTTCGACAACAATGTCGTAAATTTCACCAAGAGAAGCTGCATATTCCAGAACTTTCCAAGGTTCATTAGTATGAAAATGAATCTTGATTAATTCATCATCACCAACGGCTAATAAACAATCCCCTTTAAAGTTTTCTGTAATATAATCATTAATAGCATCTTCATCTAAATCATGACCCTCAATTAATAATTGTGTATCAAATTTAAATTCTAACATTCTTTTCACCTTCCATTCATATTATAACTGTTTAGAAACAACTATTCAAATAATAAACCATCTTTCATAAATTGTGGAGCATTAACATGCTTAATACCATTTCTTCTTTGTATAAGATCATCTCTTGTTATAAGATATTTTGGATAATTATCTTTAATTAATTCTAGTGGTTTATATTCTCTATTTTCAACTGATATATCATTCATAATTGTCATAGCAATTTGTATATAAGAATAGTCTGACTGACCACGTCTTAAAATAAAATCACATTCTAATTTTCCAATTCTACCTACACTTATTTCATAGTCTTTCGATTTAGCGTACAAATAAACAATATTTTCTAATATAGGACCATAGTTGATACGGTTATCGGTATTGGTACTATAATAGAATCCTAAATCAGCCAAATAATATTTTTGCTCGTTTTGCAAAGATTTTCTAGATTTCAAATCAAATCTCTGACATTTATATAAAATCTTAGCATCAATTAATATTTGTATATAACGATTAAGCGTTTCTCTTTTTATTGTACAACCATCATTATGTAAATCATTGAGAATATTATTAATACTCATAGTTGCACCAAAATTATTGATAATATAGGTTTGTACTTTATCAAATACTGCTGTATTATTTACCTTAACTCTTCTTTTTATATCTTTCTCTAATATTTCTGATACAACACTCTTAATATATGTTCTTTTATCTTCCATAGTATCATAGTGCAACGCTTTAGGAAATCCACCATCATAAATATATTGATCAAATTCTTGAGTTAAATTAGGATTTATTTCTTTACCATAAAATTGTTTCATACCTATATATTCTTCAAAAGTTAAAGTATACATTTCAAATTCAATATAACGACCTGTTAATTTTGTAATAAGTTCTCCACTTAACAAATATGAATTAGAACCTGTAATGAAAATAGAATAGTCACCATCTTCTCTAAATGCATTAATGACTTCCTCAAAATCTTTAACATTTTGAATTTCATCAATAAACAAATATTTCATACCATCTGCTACAGACAATATATCAATCATATTCTCTAATTGCGTTGCAGTTTTTATACTTTTAAACTTACGTTTATCCAAATTAATATAAATAATATTATCGTCCTTTATATTATTCTCTTTTAATTCATCCATAATTGTTAACATCAAACTTGATTTACCACAACGTCTTACACCAGTAATTACTTTTATGATTTCACTATCATGATAAAAACCTCTTATTTTTTTTAAATAATTTTCTCGTCTATATAATTCCATAATTATCACCATAATTATTATACCATTTTTATAGCAAGTATGCTAGTTAAGGGGATAAAATTTGAAATTTTTTCAAAAAATGCCCCCTTAAATCCTATTTTGTGTATTGCATAGCAATTCTATCTTCAGGATGAATATCATGAAGATATATCACAAATAAAAATAGCCATTCTAATGGTTTCATGATAATATAAATAGCATCTTTATAATAAGAATTATGAATGAGCGTTGCAAAATTGTAGCCATAATGATCATAAAACTTTCTTATGTATTTATGAACAATAGGTAATCTTTCTTCTAGTATTTGTTCAAATGCATTAGCAATGCATAATTGTCTATTGACTATGACTATATGACCATGACGGTAACCTATACGTTTCGGTTTAACAATCTTCTTATGTCCTCTTGCAGCTATCGTGCATAAATAATGTTCATCTTTATATAAGTTATCAGGTGAAATCTTTTGGGATAAATTCCATTCACTAGTATTTAAATATGCTTGAATGAAATAATCAGGTTGTTGTCCAAATAATGTTAATATCATTAATACTACATCTAAAACAAACCATGATAATATAAATCCTATAATCGGCCATAAGGTTGATTTAATTAATAGTTGATATAAGATATTGAGTAATGGATTATTGTAAGTTTTATTGGAATTTATGGTTTTCCATTCATTGATTTTATAGTATATTGTTTTAATAACCATAATGATATAATTAGCAGGAAGAATACAATATAACCATCCATTCTTATTAAAAAAACTGAATTATCCATAATATATTTTCATAAACACCTATATACATCAGACTTATGGATAATACAATAATTATGGGAGACATCTTAGATAAAGGAATATAGGTTAATACAAAGTATCCAATATATCCTATCGCAAGTAATACAATTACTGTTAATAGTGCTTTAGTATATATAGGTGTATGAATTTCACTGTTGTATAGTGTTGTTGTATAATCATAAAAAGTAATATTATCTACCAAGCTATAACAGCATCCATATACGCTTCCTAAGAATATAATAATCAAATCATTGATACGACTTTCTAAAAACAACTTAGAATGAAATAAATAATATATATTAATCATCGTTAAAACGATAGGATATGCAATAAGTATGCCATAAAAGATACCTATTAACCAATCAAATTGAATTGAACCATATATTATACCAATAAAAACACTTATCAGTAGTGGTATCATTCTTTTCTTCATATTACCATCTCCTGATAAGCATTATAATATCTTATGTCAATTTATTTCTTAAGAAATTATAAATGAAATATAAAATAGAAACAAATCAAGATGTTTAAGTTTTGATTTATCATTGAATATGATATCAACAAGAGGTGAAGATTGCATGAATTATTCAACTATCATTTATTCTACAGACGATTTAAAAAAATATATTTTTGATATAGTAGAATATAACTATCCTGAAATTGATAATATCATATTATTTGGTTCTTATGCTAGAGGTGATGATGTAACATCATATAGTGATTTAGACTTATATATTAGTGAGCCAAAACAAGTTAAAGCAAAAACTGTATATACTCTTATAAGTCGTTTAAAAGAGGTACTTCAAAAACCCGTTGATTTATTTAGAAGCATTGATGTAGATCATAATTCTGATTTTTATCATAATATATTTAAAGAAGGAATTATTATTTATGAGCGAAACACGCAATAATGCTAAATCATTAATTAAGTCACTTAGCTACATTTCTGATATTTATTGTTATTGTGAGAATGTTGAATTAAACAGTTTCTTAAATGATTCAATGCTTGCAGATGCTTGTCTTATGAAATTAATTGTTCTAGGTGAATATGTTACAAGAGTATCTGATGATTTTAATATCACAAGCAAGAAATCCCCTTCCTCACTTTTAAAAGTCAGGGAGGGGATGAATTGCTAAAATGTATATAATATTTGCAATAAGTGTTGTAATATTATTGTGATTATGATATAATATATTTGCTAAAAAGAATATATCAAATTTACAATAAACAAAATATATCTGCGTATATGCATATGTTGCAAGGAAGGAGTATATTATGTCAGTTTCTAGACCAGTTAAGCTTCATAAGGCTATGAAATATCGTGTTGACAGTAAAAAGCTAAGTGATGATACAAAAGTTTTTTTGATGCAATGCTTTGGCTGCGCCAGAAAAGTTTATAATCTTTATGTTAATCTTCTGTATGATCAGCTTGAAGAGGCTGGTTATGAAAATGGTGATTTACCTGATAATCTCTCTTTCTGTGAGGTAAAAGAATTCAAAAAGGATTATAAGTATCTAAAAGATGTTGATTCTCTTGCGCTTGCCAATGCAAAAATAAATTTTGAGAATGCTTTAAATAAATATAAAAATGAATATGATCATATCAGTTATACAAAGAGAGCTAAAAGACGTGCCAATAGTGGCAGCGAACCACTTTCATTTCGAGGCCTAAAAGGGATGCCTAAATTTCACAGCAAGGCTCATGGCGACTTTTCGTATACAACAAACTGTCAGTATCCTTCAAGCACCAATAAGCTTAAACAGCCAACCATCCGATTAAGAGGTAATATGCTTCATCTGCCAAAGCTAAAGAAAGATAAGGATATTCCATTGATCATGCATAGACCATTTCCCTGCTCTGCTGTTATTGGCAATGTGACAATAAGCATGGACAATGATGGTGAAATATATGCAGCTATTAAGTATAGCTATCATACTGATATGAATGTTGATATAAGAGAAGCAGTAATTAATGGTGATGCAACTATTATAGATAAGTTAAATATATTAGGACTTGATTATTCCCAGGAGCATCTTTATGTGGATAATGAGGGAAGGACAGCCAACTACCCTCATTATTATCGCAAGTCAGAGAAAAAGCTGGGAAGAATGCAAAGACAATTATCTCATATGGTAAAAGGATCAAGCAATTATCAAAAGAAGCTCAAGGAGATACAGAAGCTAAGCAAGCATATAGCCAATCAGCGAAGAGATTATCTGCATAAGGTATCCAGAAGTTTAGCTGATGAATATGATGCTATAGCAGTTGAAGATATAGATCTAAGAGCAATGGGAGGAGCATTGTCTCTTGGAAAGAATCTTCATGACTGTGGTTTTGGAACTCTAAGAGAAATGCTTTCCTACAAGCTTGAAGAAAAGGGTTCATGTCTGATCATGGTTGACTGATGGTATGCAAGTACAAAGATATGCAATTGTTGCAATACAATCAATGATGAGGTTGTATTGGGTGTCAGTGAATGGACATGTCCAGAGTGCGGGGCAGTACATAAGAGAGATATAAATGCTGCCATCAATATAAGAAATGAAGGAAAAAGAATATTTATGGAATACTTTAGAGAATGGCTAGAAGAGGATAAAAAGAGCAGAGACAGAGCTGAAGCAAAGCACAAAGCAAGAGTAAATAAAAAGAAAGTAACTGTTGCTGCATAGGCAGGATACAAATAATAAAAAATAACCACTAGGAACGGCGGGGCTAGGCTGTTGATACTGTATCTGTTGGGATACTTGAGCAGCAAAAAAGAAGATGCGAAAGCATAAGAAGCCCCTTCCTAAGCAATTAGGTAGGGGTTGTTCACGAAACAACATAACGAGATACCTTGGCAACAGATAAAAGATTTAAGAAATATAGTAGCAAATAATTATGATGGAGTGAACTACAGACTTATTTGGGATGTTATTCAAGAAGATATTCCCGATTTAGAAAAACTATATGTAGACTTGCTAATGAACGAATTTAATATTTCTTTAAATGATTTAAAATCCAATGGTCTTAATTTTAAATATCTACCATATTGCAATAATTTATCAACAAAATAATGAAATGAAAAAGTTATCATAAATTGATAACTTTTTAAATCAGCTTATTAGCTTTTAATTGTTCTTCAATAATAGCTTCATCTATAATACAATTAGCGCCACCTAGTTCAATCGCTGGTTTTGTTTTGCCATGGAAATCGCTACCGCAAGTTGTCATAATATTATATTCTTGACCCTTGTTGTAAAAGTATTCAACAGTATCTTGAGTATGATAGCTGCTAAAACATTCCACGCCATCATATCCAACATCACTCATCATATCATCAAAAACTTCAAATTGGTTCTTTAAATTGTTACCAGGATGAGCAAGTACTGCCTTACCACCATGTTTATGAATTAAATCAATAGTTTCTTTTAAACTAGGATAAACAATCTCTGTATAACAAGGCTTCCCTTGAGCATAATAATCCCAATAGAAATTCACATATGGATTATCTGATCTTTCTCCACCTTCTCTGTAAGGTCTTAATAATTCATGATCATTATATTCTTCTTTATTTAACAATACTTCAGCAAACATCTCACCTGTATAAACACCATTATCTGATAATTGATCTAAATCTTCTTTAGTTACATTAAATCCTAATTCGTTAGTTAATCTAATTTTTTCCAATGAACAAGTTAATTCCTGATTAAGGACATTTTCTTCAAGTTTTACAAAATCATCATGATGATGATTAATACCATAACCAACAACATGTAAATTAATACCATTATAAGTACAATCAATTTCTACAGCTGGAATATATTTCATACCTAATTTTTCAGCAGCTTCTTTTCCTTCATCAATAGCTTTGACACTATTATGATCAGCAATGGCCATAATTGCAATACCCTTATCATAACACATTTGTACTAATTGCGTAGGGGTAAATTCACCATCGTCACTATAATAAGAATGCATGTGCAAATCAATATACTTTTTAACTTCCATAATTTTCTCCTTTAAATGTATTTGCGAGTTTGATAAGACCGTATTCTAAGTAAGTATTGATATCTTCGATAAAAATAATATCAGATAATAAAGATTCATGAGGAAGGTTTTGTAGTAGAAGAGATTTAGATATATCTATATCTTTGATCATTGGACAATAGACAATAATATAATCAGGATCATACATCACCTGCATAGTATGCATAAAATGGGCTAGTAATGTGTGAATATTATCATTTTCTAAATCCTGTAATTGCTGGGATCTATTAAGATTAACTAAATAACCTATCTCCCCTAAAAAGCCATGTTTACCTTTAACCAATTCTCCTTGATAAACATAAGCTCCACCAGCCAATTCTTTTTCTGGCTGATAGATAAAACCAAATGTATCACATTCTTTATGCAATGCATAATAACCATAAGCCATTACATTGACATCATTTTCAACAATCACATGACAATGAAATCTTTGTGATAATTCCTGTGTTAAAGAAATCTCTCTTAGTTTTTCTAAACCATAATTGAGACACATTTCATTAAGATAACCATCTTTATCTACAAATCCAGGTAATGCTATAACAATACTAATAACATTTAAATATTGATTCATTACAGATGAAATATCATCTAAAAGTTTGTTAAAATCAATAACAGAATAATTTGAAGTATAACTATCTATTTTTTCATCAATAAGATTATAAATATTAATTGTATACTGGATTTCTTCATAAACTCTTACCATAGATATAGTTAGATTATACGCATAGTTTTTATTAATCTCATAACATTTTGCTTTTCTACCTCCAGTAGAAGCAAAATCTTCTCCCAATATAACTTCATTACTTTCTAATAATTCTTGTAAAACATTAAAACAAGTACCAACGCTTAACTCAGTATATTCTGATATTTGATTTTTTGTACTAGGTCCTAATTCATAGAGAGCTTTTAATACAGTTGTTTTATTGGTTTGTCTTAATTTTGATATTTGTTTCATGCCTACTTTCGTCAACTCTTTTCAAAAGTTATTATACAATTAATTTATCACGATATCAATATTTTATTGCTTTTTTGATAGTGAAAGGTTAAAATGGTTTCAATATTATTAAGAAAGAAGGGGTTATGTTGAAATCTTATAAAGAATTAAGTCATGAAGAATTGATTTCTTTACATGATGATTTGTCAAATCAGTATCAACAAATGAAAGACTTGAAGTTAAGCTTAAATATGGCGAGGGGGAAACCAGATTATAAGCAAGTTGGTTTATCATTTGGGGTATTTGACACAGTTAATAGTCAATATGATTTTGGTGATAAAATTGAATATTGTAATTATGGTATTTTAGATGGTATACCAGAAGCCAAAGCTTTTTTTGCAGATATGTTAGGGGTTAAAGATGAAAATATTATTGTTTTTGGAAATGCTAGCTTAACCATTATGTTTGATCAAGTGAGTCGTGGTTATACTCATGGTTACTTAGGTAATACACCTTGGTGTAAATTAGATAAAGTGAAATTTTTATGTCCAGTTCCTGGTTATGATCGTCATTTTGCGATTACTGAACATTTTGGAATTGAAATGATCAATATTCCTTTAAATGAAGATGGTCCTGATATGGATTTAGTTGAAGAATATGTTAATAATGATGAAAGTGTTAAAGGTATTTGGTGTGTGCCTCAATATGCGAATCCTAGTGGTGTCACTTATAGTGATGAAGTGGTTGATAGATTTGCCCATTTAAAACCAGCAGCAAAGGATTTTAGATTATTCTGGGATAATGCTTATATTGTGCATCATTTATATGCTGATAAACAGGATCATGTGAAAGATATTATTAGTGCATGTAAAGAAGCTGGTAATGAAAATATGGTTTTTGAATTCTGTTCAACAAGTAAAGTTACTTTACCTGGTGCTGGTGTAGCTGCTATGGCAACTTCACCAGAAAATAAGAAAGATGTACTCAAACATATGGCTATTCAAGCTATCGGACATGATAAAATTAATCAATTAAGACATGTTGAATACTTTAAGCAACATGATTTAAATGAGCATATGATGAAACAAGCAGATATGTTAAGACCTAAGTTTGAAGCCGTATTAAAAGTATTAGATGAAGAATTAGGTGGATTAGATATAGCAACTTGGACACATCCTCTAGGTGGTTATTTCATTTCATTAGATGCAATGAACGGTACAGCTAAAGAGATTGTTGGTAAATGCAAAGAAGCTGGCATGGTTTTAACAGGCGCAGGAGCAACTTATCCATATGGCAAAGATCCAAATGATTCTAACATTAGAATTGCACCATCTTTCCCAACACCCGAAGAAATTGTACCTGCAGCTAAACTTTTAGCATTATGTGTAAAGTTAGTCAGCGTTGAAAAATTATTAGCTTAATAGAAAAACACAAATCATTGATTTGTGTGGGTAACCAAATTTTGTTCGGGTCCCGAAAAGTAATGATATTTTGTTCGGGTAA
>JAJQEL010000026.1 GCA_021201655.1 Erysipelotrichaceae bacterium
AAAATTGTGAATCATTAACAAGCTTGGATTTAAGTGGTTTTGATACCTCAAATGTTACTGATATGAGTAGTATGTTTTATAATTGTAAATTATTGGCAAGCTTAGATGTAAGTAATTTTGATACCTCAAATGTCACAGATATGCAAATGATGTTTTATGAATGTGAATCGTTGACAAATTTAGATATTAATAGTTTTGATACATCAAATGTCAGTAATATGCATAGAATGTTTCAGCATTGTGAATCATTAACAAGTTTAGATTTAAGTAATTTCAACACATCAAACGTAACTAACATGGGTAATATGTTTATGTTTTGTAAATCATTGACAAGCTTGGATTTAAGCAACTTTGATACTTTTAATGTTTCAAATATGAATAAGATGTTTTATTATTGCTTATCATTAACAAGTCTTGATATAAGTAATTTTGATATGTCAAATGTTGAAGATGATGGTTATATGTTTGTACAATGTCCTGCAGGGGATAACTATTAAAATTATATTGAATTAAAACTCAATGTCTCAAGAGCTTCTTTTGAAGTTCTTTTTAATATCAGCAATCGTTTTTATGATAATTTATTTTATATTTTAAGTTAAATCATGTATAATGTTTTTGGTTGAGGTGGTTATATGAATATTGTGTTATATGGTGATGAAAAATATCTCATGGAACAACGTTTAGAGAAAATTAAAAAAAAGTATCATATTAGTCATGATAATATGAAAACATATTGGTGTAATGAAACACCTATGAAGGAAATCATTGATGATGCTCTAACATTTCCTTTTCTAGATGACTATAAGATGATTGTTGTTAAAAATCCTCTATTTTTAACAACTCAAAAACAAAAGGATGTCAAAGATAAAGATATTGATATTTTTTTGGATTATATTAGCCATGATAATCCGACAACAGTCTTTGTGATATATCATGATCAAAAAAATTTTGATGAAAGGAAAAAAGTTGTTAAAACATTAAGAAAACACGCTGAATTCTATAATTTTGAAAAATTAGATTATCATCAAATTTATAAAGCAACCTATCAATCCATCAAAAAACGCAACTGTGAAATAGACGATGATGCCTTGTCTCTATTTATTTCTAGAGTTCCGAGTGATTTATTAACAATCTCCCAGGAAGTCAATAAACTATGCTTATATACCAAACATATAAAAGTAGATACTATTAATTTATTAGTTCCTAAACAACTAGAAGATAATGTTTTTGAATTAACAAAAGCTATCTTAAATAAAGAAATGGATAAAAGTATATCTATTTATCAGGATTTAGTGAGAAATAAAGAAGAACCAGTTAAACTTATTGTATTAATTGCCAATGCTATGCGATTATTATATCAGGTAAAATTATTAGATAGAAAAGGATATAATGATAGAGAAATTGGTGATATATTAAAAATGAATCCTTATCGTTTAAAATATATTAGAGAAGACGGAAAAGCTTTTGATATCAAAGAATTATTAGAGAAGATGGATGAATTATCAAAGTTGGATGTTGATATTAAAACAGGTAAAATTGATCGTTACAAAGGCCTAGAATTATTTATCATACGTATTGGAGGAGAAAATTGATGGAATCATTAAAAGAATTATATAAAATTGGTGTTGGACCTTCATCATCTCATACCATGGGGCCGCAAAGAATTGCTAGTAACATTATGAAAATATATCCTCGTGCAAGTAAATTTCATGTTGATTTATATGGATCTTTATCATTAACAGGCAAGGGCCATTTAACTGATTATATTATGGAAAAAACATTTGCCCCAATTCCTGTGACTTTTTCATTTAAAAGTGATTCCTTATCTTTTCATCCTAATGGCATGATTGTTACAGTATATGATAATAATAATGTTATTGATGAAATAGAAGCATATTCTATTGGTGGTGGTTCAGTTTTATATAAAGGCGACCATCAGCTAGAACCGATTCAAGCTTATAGCCAGAATACCTTAAAAGAAATCTTGGACTATGTTGATAAACATGGTATTTCTTTGTATGAATATGTGTTAGAAAATGAAGGTCAAAATTTTGATCATTTTTTATACAAAATATTGGATGCGATGTTTTTATCAGTGGAAAATGGTTTAAGTAAAAATGGTACAATTCAAGGGAAACTCAAACTTCAAAGAGTAGCAAAATCCATGTATCAACAAGCTCAAAATACCAGACGTGAAGTGGAAAGAGAAAGATTGTTTTTGACCAGTTATGCTTATGACGTATCGGAAGAAAATGCAGATGGGGGAACAATCGTTACTGCTCCGACATGTGGTGCGAGTGGTATATTACCAGCAGTGCTTTATTATTGTTATAAAAATATGCATATTGAAAAGAAAGATATTATTAAGGCATTGGCTATTGCTGGATTGGTTGGCAATGTTGTCAAAACCAATGCGACGATTTCAGGTGCTGATGGTGGATGTCAAGCTGAAGTAGGAACAGCTTGCGCTATGGCGGCAGCTGCTATGGCCTGGATTTATGAACTTAATAATTCTTTGATTGAATATGCTGCGGAAATGGGTTTGGAACATAATTTAGGGTTAACCTGTGATCCTGTTGGTGGTTATGTGCAAATTCCTTGTATTGAAAGAAATGGCTATGGTTCACTTCGCGCTATAGATGCTGCTATGCTAGCAAAGCAACTAGGATATGTGAGAAAAAAAAACAAGGTTTCTTTTGATACAATTGTCAAAGTCATGAAGGATACGGGTAAAGATTTAGCATATGAATATAAAGAAACATCATTAGGCGGTTTAGCAAAGGAATTTGGTTTGGAATGAAATCACTCTATGTACATATTCCGTTTTGTGATCATATTTGTGCTTATTGTGATTTTTGTAAAGTCTATACGATTCCAAAATGGATAGATCCTTATATGGATGCTTTATCTTTTGAAATGCTTGATAAACATATTGAAGGCGATTATGATACTATTTATATTGGTGGAGGAACACCTAGTAGTTTAAATATGGAACATTTAACAAGATTATTTGAATTATTAAAACCTTTATCTAAACATGTAAAAGAATATACCATCGAAGTTAATCCAGAATCAATGAATGAAGATAAATTAGATTTATTTATAAAATATCATATTAATCGTTTAAGCATAGGTGTTCAAACATTTCATGATGATTTATTAAAAAATATTGATCGTTATCACACATCTGTCCAGGCTATTCAACTTATTGAATTAGCCCAAAGTAGGGGTATATCAGATATTAATGTTGATTTGATTTATGGCTTACCTTTACAAACAATCCAGGATGTTTATGATGATATCGATATTATCAATGATTACAATATTTCCCATGTGTCTATTTACTCTCTTATATTAGAAGAACATACAAAATTAAAGAATATCAATTATCAACCATTAAATGATGAAGAAGATGCTTATTGGTATGATCATATTAATGCTTATTTATCAAAGATTGGTTTTAAACAATATGAAGTTAGTAATTTTTATCGTTTAAAACCTTCATTACATAATCTTGTTTATTGGCATTATGAGGATTATGATGGTATAGGCGTATCAGCCCACGCTTTAAAAAATCATCGAAGATATGAAAATACCAGAAGCATGACACAATATTTAAAGCATCATTATCTATTAAATGTCATTGATTTAGATAAAAAAGATCAAATGTTTGAAAAAATAATGATGGGTTTAAGATTAGTAGAAGGCATTGATCTATTAGAGGTTAAGCAATTATTTGATATTGATTTTGTGTATAATTATCAAAATATTATTCAAAAATATATAAAACTAAATATGTTACAAATAAAAGATAATCATCTCTATACAACTCAATTAGGAATGAAATATCTTAATACGATATTAGTGGATTTTATGGATTGACCAGTTGTAAGACTACTGGTTTTGATTTTGATAAAATATTTAAATATTTAGCACAAAAAGGTTGACAGTGCTAAAAACATGAGTATAATGTAGTTAGCACAAAGATAAAAAGAGTGCTAAAAGGAGGCTGGAGTATGCTAACCGCTAGACAATTACTAATATTAAAATGTATTGTTGAAGAGTTTATTGCCACAGCTGAACCAGTAGGTTCGAAGATGTTGATGACTAAATATGATTTGCCTTATTCAAGTGCAACGATTAGAAATGAGATGTCTTTCCTTGAAGAAAATGGATATTTAGAAAAGACGCATACTTCGTCTGGACGTATTCCTTCAACAAAGGGTTATCGATTTTATGTTGATACATTAATGCAGCCAAGTGTTGATGAGGATGTTAAATATCAAGTGAGTACTATCCTTGGTGAGAAGCATCGTTCTTTAAATGAAATTATTCAGGAAAGCTGTCAGATTTTAAGTGAATTGACACATCTGACAACAGTTGCATTGGGGCCTGATTCATCTTATGAGCATTTACAGAATATTACGCTTGTTCCTTTAAGTGAACATTCTGTTACAGCGATTATTGTAACTGATAAGGGACATGTAGAAAATCGAAATTTCAATATTAAGAATAATGCTTATCGTGATGATCTAACAAGCTGTGTTAATGTGATGAATGAATTATTGGATGGTACACCAATTAATCAAGTGGCGTATCGCTTGGAAAAAGATGTTAAACCTATTTTACAAGTAAAAATAAAAGAACATGAAGTTTTATTCAATGCTTTTTTAGAAGCTTTTATGAAGTTCGCAAGTAATAATGTTTATTTTTCTGGCAGAGATAATCTAGCTTATCAGCCTGAATATAATGATGTTAATAAACTTAGGAAACTGGTAACAGCTTTTGAAAAATCAGAATCATGGAAAAATTTAGTGCCACCTAAGTTAGAGGAAGGTGTTACCGTAAGGATTGGAAGCGATACACCGATTGAAGAATTAAATGATGTTTCAGTTATATCGGCTTCATTTAAGACAGGCAAGGAATCCAAAGGATCTATCTCAGTTATAGGGCCAACAAGAATGCCTTATGAAAAAGTTGTTTCTTTGGTTGAGTATATATCTGAAAGTTTGGAAAATGTCATTCTAAACTATGAAGATGATGAGAATGATGATTAAAGAGGTGATAGAATGGCAGAAGAAAAGAAAAAAGAAGAGGAAGTTGTGGAAGCTGAAGTAGTAGAAGAAGCAACGGAATCTGAAGAAGTGAAAGATGAAACAAGAAGTGATGAATCTTATGAAAAGGAATTGGCTAAACTAAAAGAGGAAGTTAATACATGGAAGACGGATTACTATAAAGTATTTGCGGATATGGAAAATTCAAAGAAAAGATTGGAAAAAGAACATCAAAATTCTATGAAGTTTATGATGCAGTCTTTTATTGAAGAATTACTTCCTGTGTTGGATAACTTTGAACGTTCGTTGAATGTTGAAAATCCAAGTGAAGAAGTTGTTACATTCTTAAAAGGTTATCAAATGATATTTGATCAGTTGATGGCTATTCTTAAGAAAAATGGTGTTGAAGTGATTGAAGCGGAAGGTAAGGAATTTGATCCTAATTTCCATCAAGCTGTTATGACATGCAATGATGAAAACTATGGTCATAACATTGTTGTTCAAGATCTTCAAAAAGGTTACAAATTGAAAGATCGTGTGATTCGCGCGAGCTTGGTTAAAGTAAATGAATAAATATATAGGAGGATGAATTTATTATGGGTAATAAAATTATTGGTATTGATTTAGGTACAACAAATTCATGTGTCAGTGTTATGGAAAATGGTGAAGCTAAAGTAATTGCTAATCCTGAGGGTGCTAGAACAACACCATCTGTTGTATCATTTAAAAATGGTGAAATCGTTGTTGGTGAAGCTGCAAAACGTCAAGCTGTTACAAACAAAGATACAGTTATGTCTATTAAGAGACATATGGGTACAAATTATAAAGTTAATGTTAATGGTAAAGATTATACACCTCAGGAAATTTCAGCTATGATTTTACAAAACTTAAAAGCAACTGCTGAAGCTTATTTAGGTGAATCTGTTACCAAAGCTATTATTACAGTACCTGCATATTTCAATGATGCACAACGTCAAGCAACTAAAGATGCTGGTAAAATTGCAGGATTAGAAGTTGAACGTATTATTAATGAACCAACTGCTGCAGCTTTAGCATTTGGTATTGATAAAATTGATAAAGAACAAAAAGTATTGGTTTATGACTTAGGTGGAGGAACATTTGATGTTTCTATCTTAGACTTGGCTGATGGTATGTTTGAAGTATTAGCTACTGCTGGTGATAACCATTTGGGTGGTGATGACTTCGATCAAAAAGTAATGGATTGGATCGTTGCAGAATTCAAGAAAGAAAATGGTGTTGACTTAAGCAATGATAACATGGCTATGCAACGTGTTAAGGAAGCAGCTGAAAAAGCTAAGAAAGATTTATCTGGTATGATGCAAACGCAAATCTCATTACCATTTATCTCTGCTGGCGCTAGTGGACCATTACACTTAGAATTAACTTTAACAAGAGCTAAATTTGATGAATTAACGAGAGATCTCATTACTCGTACTGAAGGTCCTGTAAGACAGGCATTAAAAGATGCTGGTATGAGTCCAAGTGAATTAGATCAAGTTTTATTGGTTGGTGGTTCTACACGTATTATCGCCGTACAAGATAGTGTTAAGAGATTATTAGGTAAAGAACCTAATAAATCAGTAAACCCTGATGAAGTTGTATCTATGGGCGCTTCTATTCAAGGTGGGGTTATTTCTGGTGATGTTAAGGATATCGTCTTATTGGACGTTACACCATTATCTTTAGGTATTGAAACTATGGGTGGTGTTATGACTGTCTTAATTGAAAGAAATACAACAATTCCAACAACAAAATCACAAATCTTCTCTACTGCTGCTGATAATCAACCTGCTGTTGATATCAATGTATTACAAGGTGAAAGATCAATGGCTAAAGATAATAAACAATTAGGTTTATTTAAATTAGACGGTATTGAACCTGCACCTCGTGGTGTTCCACAAATTGAAGTCACTTTCAGTATTGATGTTAATGGTATTGTTAATGTTAAAGCTAAAGATATGAAAACCCAAAAAGAACAATCAATTACTATTCAAAACTCAACTGGTTTAAGTGATGAAGAAATTGATAGAATGGTTAAAGAAGCTGAAGCTAATAAAGCTGAAGATGGAAAGAAACGTAAAGATATTGAAACAAAGAATAAAGCTGAACAAATGATTAATGAAATTGATAAAGCATTAGCTGAACAAGGTGATAAGATTGATGATAATCAAAAACAACAAGCTACTGCCTTAAGAGATGAATTAAAACAAGCTTTAGATGCTAACGATACAGCAACTCTTGAAGCTAAGATGAGTGAATTAGAACAAATGGCTCAGCAAATGGCAGCTTATCAATATCAACAAACTCAAGGTGCAAACCCTGGCGATACAAGTTCTTCATCTAATAATGATGATGACGTTGTTGATGCAGATTTTACTGAAAAGAACTAATTCAAGAAGCCAAGGTTTTACCTTGGTTTCTATCTAATTTATTCAAGAGGTGAGAATATGGCTGAAAAGAGAGACTATTATGAAGTGCTAGGCGTTGATAAAAGTGCTAGTGCAGATGAAATTAAACGTGCTTATCGTAAATTGGCTAAAAAATATCACCCTGATGTCAATAAAGAACCAGGAGCTGAGGATAAGTTTAAAGAAGTTCAGGAAGCTTATGATGTATTATCAGATGATAATAAGAAAGCAGCCTATGATCGTTATGGTCACGCAGCCTTTGATCAAAGTGGCGGCTTTGGTGGCGGCTTCAATGGTGGTTTTAGTGGTTTTGAAGATGTTGATTTAGGTGATATATTTGGCTCTTTCTTTGGTGGTGGATCACAGCGTCAAAGAAGAAGTGGTCCAATGCGTGGGGAAGATCGTTATGTGCAATTAGATATTGATTTCATGGATGCCATTAAAGGCAAGAAAACAGAAATCAAAATTAATTATGATGAACAATGTTCTCATTGTCATGGCACTGGGGCAAAATCTCCTAATGACGTTCAAACATGTTCACGTTGTGGTGGAACTGGTACTATTCGTACCCAACAGCGTTCAGCATTTGGCACATTTGTGAATCAAACAACTTGTCCAGATTGTAATGGAACAGGTAAGCAAATAAAAGTTAAATGTCCACATTGTAAAGGTAACGGTTATATTAACAAAAATATAACTGTAGAATTAAATATCCCAGCTGGTATCAATACGCATCAACAGTTGCGTGTTCAAGGAAAAGGTCATCGTGGTAGTAATGGTGGACCAAATGGGGATTTATATGTAGAAATTTATGTAAAACCACATTCACATTTTGAACGTGATGGTAAGAATATTTATATTACTGTACCAATTTCTGCAGTTGATGCAACACTTGGTTGTGAAGTAGATGTTCCTACTGTATATGGTGATGTTACTCTTAAAGTACCTGAAGGAACGCAGCCTGGCAAAACACTTTGCTTAAAAGGCAAAGGGGTTAAAGATTTACGAAGTGAATCTTATGGTGATCAATATGTTAAATTAGATGTTAAGATTCCTACAAAATTGTCTCGTGAAGAAAGAGATCTTTATCAAAAGTTAAGATTTAAGACATCTAAAAAAGATTCTATATTTGATCAATTTAAAAAAGGATTTAAAAGATAAAGCAAGATGTTTCTTGCTTTTTTTATTATAATCAAATATGATATAGATAAATCAATCAAAGGAGATTAGCCTATGACTCATTTAGAACAAAATATATCTGAAGAAATGAAAGATACTATCTTTGATTCATCATTAAACTATTTTATGAACTATTTATTGTCTTCAGATGATTTAGAAGATATATTAGTAGATATTTATTTATCAGAAATAGATATTGGTAATTCAGATGAAGGAGAAATGATAGCCCATGCTATTTTGGAAGGTATTTTAGATTATCGAGATCAAAAGTTAGAAGTTGAAAAAGGTATTGATCAATACATAGCTACGGTATTACAGAATATTAAGAATTTATACCTAGAAGATAAATATATTTCTATATTACAATTATTATATCAATCATTTCATTTATCATCTCTTGATATTGGTTCTATTATTGAGGATGATATTCCTAAGGATATAAATCAATTATCTTTACAAGTTCCTTACTTGCTTAAAGAATGTGAATTAATTCCAAATCAATTTGCTTTTTTAGTACAAAATTTTCTGCAAAAGGTTTTTCTTTTTCAAGAAATGAATCAAACTGAAGATTTACCTGAGCCAATTATATATGATTACATACCTTCAATAGAAGCCTTAGAAGCAATCATATCTATGAATGCCTATACTTTTATTGCAAATAATGAACTTACTGAATTATCATCTAAAGCACTTGCTAAGAATTTAGGCATATTATCATGTAATGAATATGATCAATATGATTTAGTGAGAAGTACTTTTTTTGGAAAAGATTATTTAGGTTATACAAAAGGCTCTGATGAATATATTCAAGCTGTAGATAGTGATAAATGGTCATTGTCTAGTATTACAATCTGGCAGCTAATAACTATATTTGGAACCAATTGTGAATATTGTTTGGTGAGTGAACCAGAATTATTTTATGGTGTTATTTGTGATATATTCTTTAGTATGTCGCATGCTGTTGGTCAATTTAATGATATCAGTTTTTAGAGATATTCATAGGAGATTAAAAAATGACAAAGACTATATGCTTGGAATATGGTTATTATAAGAGTTCAGCAACACTGTTACTAAATAATACAAAAACTGGTAAAAACAAAGCTATCAAACTTTATCTAAATAATAATGATCAAATCATTCCAACTCAAATTATGCTTACATATAGTCAAATAAATAAGCTTAAAGGCCATCATCAATTAGATTATGATTTCCTTATGACATTAGGAGAAATGAAAATTGGTGATCATTTAAAAACAAATGAAAGCAGTAAAATATTTTCCCATTTTCGCTTACCGCCCAAATATTTTGATACATTATATGATAAAAGTGACCTCATTATTCAAAATAATAACATCACTAGAGGAATGATTATGGCATGCTTTGTGTTTGCTTTAGTTAATAATATTTTTAAATATAATTCTGATTATTTAAAGGAAGATGACAGAAAAGATTTAACCATACTTATTGGTTCTCTAGCAGATCATCATTGGGGCAGT
The DNA here is from genome assembly GCA_021201655.1 of Erysipelotrichaceae bacterium. Taxonomy (GTDB): domain Bacteria; phylum Bacillota_I; class Bacilli_A; order Erysipelotrichales; family Coprobacillaceae; genus JAJQDJ01. The sequence continues at coordinate 10,159 of JAJQEL010000026.1, forward strand.
GAAGAGGCAGTAGAAAAATATCGTGATCTTATTAGAAAAGCTACTGGTATCGATCATGTAGAATTGATATTATTGTAAGGTATGTAATAATTTTTAAAGATAATCTTTGATAAAATTATATGATTTATTATAAAGCTTTTTTAAACAAAAATTTAAGTAAAAAAAGATCAAACAATTGAAATAACAAGTTATAAAGCTGATAAAATGAACTGGTTATACCTGATATGATTGACAATTATATTGTCAATTCAATTGCTATCATGAGTTTTTATGACAATTTTATAGGTGAACCAGGCATTAAAAAATTATTTTGCCTAATACTATTACAAGAATAGGCAGACATGTCTTATCAGAACTAACTTATTTAGAAGAGATTATTTTATCAAATACACTTGAACTAATAGAGGAATATGCAGTTTATGGCTGTAATCATTTAAAAAATATTACTATTCCGTAAAGTTTTTATTATATCGGTGATGGAGCGTTTCAATATTGTGATTCTTTAAAGAATATAATGTTGCCTGATAGTTTAGAAAAGATTAAAGCTCATACATTTGAAAGATGTTTTTCGTTGGGAGCTGTTGATTTCCCTGCTGGTTTAAAAAAATTGAAAATCATACTTTTTGTAATTGTTATCATTTAGATGATCTTTATATTTCTGAAGGTACGATTAAAATTGACGTTAATGCTTTTTTCTTAAATTTGACACTTGAGGAAATAGTTATACCTTCATGTCTAGAAACTATTGAAGAATTTGCTTTTTCTAATTGTAGCATATTAGATACCATTAATATTCCAGAAAATTTAAAAATTATAGGGGATTTTGCCTTTAATAATTATTAAAACATTGATGAATGAATACTTCCCGAAAGTTTAAATGACATAGGTTTAGGTGTCTTTGATGGATGCTACAAATTAGTGTTTGGAATTTACAAGAATTCTATGGAATTAAAATATGTTCAGAAAAATAGTTATTCTTATAGTATCATTGATGAAATATAAAAATGCTTACTACAACAAAACAATAAAAATAACAGATGATTCTGTTATTTTTATTTTTAATTATTGAATTATATGTTAAAATAGCTTAGGTGATGTCAAATGCAAAGATATTTTATTGACAAGAAGTGTATAGATCATGATTATATTTATATAGATGATTTTAATCATAAACATATGCAGCGTGTCATGCGTTATCGAAATGGGGATAAGGTCATATGCTTATATGATGAAAGGGTATTTATATATAAGATTACTAATATTGATAAAGGAATATTACAAAAAGAAGAAGAATTATTTGAAAATCATGAATTAGATGTTAATGTAACACTTATTTATAGTTTACCAAAAAATGATAAATTTGAATTTGTTTTACAGAAATCTACTGAACTGGGTGTTAATAGAATTGTTCCTTTATTATCAAAAAGATCTATTATTAAAACTGATGCTAAGACATTTTCCAAAAAATATGAACGTTATCATAAAATTTTAAAAGAAGCTAGTGAATAGAGCTATCGTAACCATATTCCTGAATTGTCCTCTTTGATTTATTTAGATGAGATATCTCAATATTTATCAGATATCAATTTAGTAGCTTATGAAGAAGATGCTAAGTTAGGAGAACATGATAGTTTTTATCAAGCGATAAATAGTTATTATCAATCTATTACAATTATTGTTGGGCCTGAAGGTGGATTTGAGGAAGTAGAAATAGATAAAATGAGAAGTATGGGTATTGTAAGCTGTTCATTAGGTAAAAGAATATTAAGAAGTGAAACCGCACCGCTTTATATGTTAAGTGTGATTGGTTATAGCAGGGAGTTGAAATAAATGGGTTTTATTGAATATCTAAGTCGTTTTGGGGAAAAGATACCAGTTAATAAAATAGAATTGTATCATCAAATAATGGAACATGAAAATCAATTAAAAGCAATAGGTTTAAATATGAAAATAAAAAAAGATTTTGATTTATTTGAATATGAAATTATTTTAAACGGACTGATCACGCAAAATAAAATTGAAAACAGTTACGAAATGTTTTTAAATGAACATTATGATCTATTAGATTATTTGAACTATGATGAAAAACAAAAAATGTTTAATACGGATATTAAAGATATATTAGAAAGTTCGCCACATTTTACAGATCAAACAAGTAAAGTAACTATTTATATTCCTTATTTAGAACCATTTGTCAATAAACGATATACCAATGATTATCAAATATTACAATTAAAACAACATCGTGATTATGTAAGAAATTTTAAAGTGAATCATGACTCACCTGAAAAGATGTATGGTCTATTCATTTATCATACAGATTTTACATCTTTAAAAAATGTTTATGAAGATGAACGACATATTGATATGTATTATGATCCTTTAAAATCTTTATATATCTTTAAGAAAGATACCAGGAAATTACTCAATAAAGTAATTTTATTAGATGAAAAATGTGCTCATACAACAATTGATATTGATGATGTAAAAAATATAGCTGCATATTTAGAGGAATATAAATATCAGGAATGTTTATCACTTATGTTTGAAAAAAATATGATATGTGAAAAAACATATCATAAGATTCTAAAAAAATATAAATAGAAAGGATTTTTATGAAAACAGTTGCTTTTTTAACATTAGGATGCAAAGTGAATACATATGAATCAGAAGCTATGATGAAATTATTTACATTAGATGGCTATACTCATGTTGATTTTAATGATAGAGCTGATGTTTATGTTATTAATACTTGTACAGTAACTAATACTGGTGATGCTAAATCAAGACAAATGATCAGAAAAGCTATAAAACAAAATAAGGACGCCATTATTTGTGTGGTCGGTTGCTATAGTCAGGTAGCTAAAGCTGATGTTTTAAAAATCGATGGTGTTCATATTGTTTTAGGAACTTCTCATCGTGGTGAAATAGTTGAATGTGTTCATGAGTATTTGCAATATAAGAAAATTATTGTGCGTGTGGATGATATATCGAAAGTTGATGAATTTGAGGATTTGGACGTTGATAGATATTTACATAATACACGTGCCTTTATGAAGATACAGGACGGTTGTAATAATTATTGTACTTATTGTATTATTCCTTATGCGCGTGGAAAAGTACGCTCAAGAAAACCTGAAAGTGTTATTGCTCAAGCTCAAAAGCTGGTTGATCATGGCTTTATTGAAATTGTTTTAACAGGTATTCATACAGCAGGATATGGTTTAGATTTTAAAGATTATGATTTTTATGATCTATTAGTTGATTTAACCACAAAAGTAAAAGGCTTAAAAAGACTACGTATTTCTTCCATTGAAATGAGTCAGATAGATCATCGCATTATTGATTTAATTGCCTCTTCACCAATAGTTGTGGATCATTTACATATTCCTATTCAATCTGGATGCGATAAAACACTAAAACGCATGAATCGCCATTACACAACAGCCCAATTTGCTGAAAAATTAATAGAATTGAAAACAAAATTACCTACTTTATCAGTTACAACAGATGTTATAGCTGGTTTTCCTGGAGAAACGGATGAGGATTTTGAAGTCACTTATCAGTGGATTAAAGACATGCATTTTAATCAATTACATGTATTTCCCTACTCTCCAAGAAAAGGAACACCTGCTGCAAAAATGCAAGATCAGGTTGATGGTCAAATTAAAAAGCAACGGGTCAGAAGATTATTGGAATTATCTCATCAAATGCAATATGAATTTGCCTCTTCACAAATAGGTAAAACATTAGAAGTATTAATTGAAGAAAGACATGGAGATTATATGGAGGGTCATGCTTCAAATTATTTGAAAGTTAATGTGAAATTACCAGATGATTCTATTGGCCATATATATAAAGTTCATATTGTAAAACAAAATGATGTTGAATTGATTGGAAGTGTCATAAATGAAAAGACTGAATGAATTATTTGATGTAGAACAGGATTTTAAGATTGAGGCCATTCATAGTGACTCAAGGTATGTTGTTAAAAACTCTATTTTCTTTTGTATTGATGGTTTAAGTGTTGATGGTCATAAGTATATTGAAGATGCTATTTTTCAAGGTGCTAAATGCATTGTTTACTCGAAACCTATTACATATAAGCATCGTGATATCGTTTATATTAAAGTTGATAATGTTTTAGATGAATTAAATCGTGTGGCTGATTTGTTTTATGATCATCCAAGCTATAAAATGACAGTTATGGGCATTACTGGTTCTAGTGGTAAAACAGCTGTGGCTTTAATGATTAAAGATATCTTATCACATTATTTAAAGACAGGATATATAGGGACAAATAGCATTGAATATGATAATATTGTAGAACAGTGTCCTTATACGACTCCTGAATGTATTTTTTTACATAAGAAATTAAATGAAATGGTTAAACATGATGTTAAAGGTGTGACATTAGAAGTATCTAGTCATGGTTTGGCATTAAAACGTGTTGATAGTGTCCATTTTGACATGGCTATATTTACGAATGTTTATGAGGAACATCTTGATTTTCATGGAACCATGGAACAGTTAATGGCTTCTAAAGCAAAATTATTTCAATTGGTCAATGAAAAAGGTTATGCTATTTTAAATACTGATGAAGTGAGATTCTATAATTTGGTTAAAGATGATTTAAAATGCCACATACTTACTTACGGTATAGAACATCATAGTGATGTCATGGCTAGAAATATTCAATTATTTATTGACCATACTGAATTTGATTTACAAATTTATGATGAATTAAGACATATTTCTGTACCACTAATAGGTAAATGTAATGTTTCTAATGTTTTAGCAGTAGTGACATCTTTATTAGCTTTAGAAATGTTTCCACAACAAGTAATTCAATCGTTAAGTTATATAAAAGTTATCGATGGACGAATGGAATTATTGTCACATCATTATCCATTTCATGTCATAGTAGATTATTGTCAACATGCTAAAAGCTATGAATTAATATTTCAATTTGCCAGGTCTGTAAAAAAATCAGGTCGTATCATTGCGGTATTTGGTGCACCAGGACGAAGAAATATTAATAAACGTGAAAAAATTGGAAGATTAGCAAATGAATATTGTGATCAGGTTATTTTAACGGCTGAAGATAATCGTGATGAAGATATTGAAGATATCTGTCTGGAAATTCAAAAATATATTGAAAAGCCAGTGAGTGTCATTATTGAAGATCGAGCAATTGCCATTGAACAGGCTATCGAAATTGCCAATAGGGGAGATATTATTCTCATATTAGGAAAAGGACATGAGCAATTCATGGCTTCAACAATTGGTAATGTGCCTTATCAAGGCGATAAAAATATAGCATTAAATGCGATTCATAAAATATTTGAAGGAGGTGAAGATGATGAAATATAATAAGTATATTGACCATACAGTGTTAAAAGCTGACGCAACAAAACAAGATGTTATTAAGATTTGTGATGAAGCAATTGAATATGATTTTGCTTCAGTTTGTATAAATCCTTGCTGGGTGAGTTTTGCAGCTGATTATTTGCAAGCTAGTGATGTTAATGTATGTACAGTAATTGGTTTTCCTTTAGGAGCTAATACATCTAGTGTTAAAGCATTTGAAGCCAAAGAAGCAGTAGAAAATGGTGCTGATGAAGTAGATATGGTTATTAATATTGGTGCTTTAAAAGCTGGAGATGAAGAAACTGTTTATCAAGATATCAAAGCTGTTGTCGAGGCTACTGATAAATTAACTAAGGTAATTATTGAAACATGCTTGTTAACAGATGAGGAAAAAATCATTGCTTGTAAGCTTGCTAAAAGAGCTGGTGCTGATTATGTTAAGACATCAACAGGCTTTTCAACAGGTGGGACAACTGTTCATGATGTTGCTTTAATGAAGGAAGTTGTAGGTGATGAACTTAAAGTTAAAGCAAGTGGTGGTGTTAGAAGTTATGAAGATATGTTGGCTGTTATTGAGGCAGGAGCAAGTCGCATTGGTACATCGTCAGGAGTATCATTAATGAATCATAAGGATTAGGAAAATCGTCATTTTCCTTTTTCTTTGCTTTAAAAATGAAGAAAATGAAGAAATTTACAAATAAATTAAGTTATACTTTATTTTATAAAAAAAATAATGTAAAATAGATATATATGGAGGTAAGTTATAAAATGACAATGATTAAAGGTATTGCGGCATCTAATGGTATTGCTTTAGCAAAAGCTTACAAATTAGTTATGCCAGATTTAACAGTTACAAGAGATACTGTTGAAGATGTAGAAAAAGAAGTACAAGTTTATCAAGATGCTGTAGCTGGTACTGCTAAAGAGTTGGAAGTGATTAAAGAAGCTGCTTCAAAGAATTTATCAGCTGAAGAAGCTGCAGTATTTGACGCACATGCTCAAATCTTAGCTGACCCTGAAATGGAAACTCAAGTATTAGACAAAATTAAAAATGAAAAACTTAATGCTGCTGCTGCATTAGAAGATGTGTCTAACACATTCATCATGATTTTTGAAAGCATGAAAGATGAATATTTCAAAGAAAGAGCTGCTGATGTAAAAGACGTTTCTCGTCGTTTATTAGCTAATTTATTAGGTAAACCATTACCAAATCCTGCTTTAATTGATTCAGAAGTTGTTATTATTGCTGATGATTTAACACCATCTGATACTGCACAATTAAATAAGAACTTAGTAAAAGGTTTTGCTACTAATATTGGTGGTAGAACTTCTCACTCAGCTATCATGGCTCGTAGTTTGGAAATCCCTGCAGTTGTTGCTTGTAAGACTATTACAGAAGATGTTCAAGAAGGTGACTTTATTATCTTAGATGGTATCAATGGTGACGTTATCATTAATCCTGATGAAGATACAATTAAAGATTATGAAGTTAAACGTGATGAATATATCGCTTATAAAGAAGAATTAAAACAATTAGTCAATGAAAAGACTATTTCTACTGATGGACATCAAGTTGAATTAGTTGCTAATATTGGTGGTGCTGGAGACTTACCAGGTGTTAAAGAAAATGGTGGCGAAGGTGTCGGCTTATTCAGAACTGAATTCTTATATATGGAATCAGCAGATCTTCCAAGTGAAGAAAGACAGTTAGAGGTTTATAAAGAAATCTTAGAAGCTATGGAAGGTAAACCAGTTGTTGTTAGAACATTGGATATCGGTGGAGATAAGAAGATTGAAGCTATTGATTTACCTGATGAAATGAACCCATTCTTAGGTGTTCGTGCTGTTCGTTTATGTTTCCAAAGAGAAGACATCTTTAGAACTCAATTAAGAGCATTATTAAGAGCTAGTGTTTATGGTAACTTAAGAATTATGTTCCCTATGATCGCTACTGTTCAAGAATTTAGAAAAGCTAAAGGTATCTTATTAGAAGAAAAAGATAAATTAGTAGCTGAAGGTATTCCAGTATCTGATGATTTCCAAGTTGGTATCATGATCGAAATTCCTGCTGCTGCAGTATTAGCTGATGTATTAGCTAAAGAAGTTGACTTCTTCTCAATCGGTACAAATGACTTAATTCAATATACATTTGCTGCTGATAGAATGTCTTCTGGTGTTGCTTACTTATATCAACCATTTAACCCATCTATCTTACGTTTAGTAAGAAATGTTATCAATGCAGCTCATGCTGAAGGTAAATGGGCAGGTATGTGTGGCGAAATGGCTGGTGAACCATTGGCTGGACCATTATTATTAGGTTTAGGACTTGATGAATTCTCTATGTCTGCTACTTCAATTTTAGCTCAAAGAAAGTTAATTAGATCTCTTTCTAAAGCTGAAATGGAAGAACTTGCTAACAAGTGCTGTGATTGTGCTACAATGGATGAAGTTGTTGCATTAGTTAAAGAAGCTACAGGTCAATAAAATAACTACCTAAAAGGTATGCTTTGCATACCTTTTTATATTGCAACTGATTTTAAAAAAACATAAATAATATTTATGAATTAAACAATTAGAAATTGGACAAAAAATTAGACAAATTATTATTGTATTCATTATGTTTTTTTTATTTAAAATTGTAAAATCTTATGTTAGAATTACACATATAACATCGAAAAAATATTGGCAGGGAGAAGAGTATGAGTATTATAAAGTCTATTGAAAAGAAAATTATTATTGTTTTATTAACTTGTTTAATTGTTTTGCCATCTTGTGTGTTTGCTATCGATAATGTCCCTGATGCACCAGAAGGAACAATTGCTGTTGGTGTGGATATTTCATATCATAATGGTACTATTGATTTTGAGCAATTAGCTACAGAAGTGAATTTTGTTATTTTAAGATGTGGTTATGGTTCAGATTATACAAGTCAGGATGATGCGAATTTTGAAACATATGTCAAAGCTTGTGTTAAATATAATATTCCTTTTGGCGTTTACCTTTATTCCTATGCTAATACTGTTGCTAAAGGTACAAGTGAAGGAGAACATGCTTTAAGACTTGTGGAACAAGCCGAAAATGAATGGGGTGCAACACTTTCTTTACCAGTTTTTTATGACATGGAAGATTCAGGTACTTTAGGTACTTGTGATGCTTCTACGAAGGCAAAGATTGCTCAAGCCTTTTGTACTGTTTTAGAAGATGCTGGTTATACGACTGGTATTTATGCTAGTAAATATTGGTGGACGACCTATTTAACAGATTCATACTTCGATACTGTTATTAAATGGGTAGCACAATATAATGATGAATGTACATATACAGGTTCATACTCAATGTGGCAATGTACTTCATCTGCTACAACTTCTGCTGCTGATACAACTTTAGATTATAATTACATGATTGAAAATATATTTGTAGGAACATCTTCTAGTAGTGTCACTACGACTACAACAAGTTCTATAAGTAATGCACAAATTATAACTAATATGGGATTTGTGAATAGTAATAGTTATTTAACTGGAGTTCTTTTAGGGGCAACAGTTCAATCCGTCATATCATCAATAAGTAAAGCTTCATCTGCTACAACTGTCACGATAAAGGATGCGAGTTCTACAGCTATTACTTTAGGTACGGTTAGTACTGGTATGACAATGACATTAACCACAAATAATGTTTCAAACACATATACATTTGTTATACGTGGTGATGTTAATGGTGATGGTGCAATAAAATCTATTGATTATATTAGAATTAAAAACTATATTATGGGGACTAAAACTTTGACAGCAGCTCAAAAACTTGCAGCTGACGCTAATAAAGATGGTAGTGTTAATTCGAGAGATTATATTCGTATTAAAAATTATATAATGGGAACTGCTTCTATTACCCAATAAAAGGTATGTTATTCACATACCTTTTTAAATACATTTTCTTCAATAATTTTTACAACTTCCTCTAATGTTTTTTTATCTTTATTTGTAAAACGATTATAATGAGGAGAATCGATATCTAGAACGCCTACAACTTGATCATTAACAATAATAGGAACAACGATTTCACTTAAACTCTCGCTATCACAAGCAATATGTCCTGCAAATTGATGGACATCACTCACAACTATTGTTTCCTGTTTTAAAGCTGCAGTGCCACAAACACCTTTTCCTATATCAATACGAACACATGCAACTTTACCTTGAAAAGGCCCTAAAACCAGTTGCTCATTTTCTTTTAAATAAAAACCAACCCAGTTAATATCATCTATCACTTCATTTAATAGGGCTGAAATATTGGCAAGATTTGCTATAATATTATTTTCATCTTCGACTAAAGCAGATAATTGTGCTAAAAATAAGTTTTTATCCATTGCAATCACCTCTTAAATATTATAACATACTTAAAGAGGTGATGAAATGAAAAAGTTTGAGAAGGTTGCAATGAATAATCAGAATCGTGATTATAATAAAGCAACTCATAGAAATCATCAATTATATGATCGTCAAAATGATTTGCGAAGCGACTTTGCTAGAGACTATACACGTATTATTTTTTCTCAAGCTTATCGTCGTTTAAAACATAAAACACAAGTATTTTTTGCTGTTAATGATGATCATGTTTGTACCCGTATTGAACATGTTAATCTGGTTGAATCTGTTTCATATACAATAGCTTTGGAATTGGGATTAAATACAGAATTAACGAAAGCTATTGCAGCTGGTCATGATTTAGGTCATGCTCCCTTTGGTCATGGTGGTGAACATATTTTAACTGATATTTCCATGCAACATGAATTAAATAAATTTTGGCATGAAAAAAATAGCTTACATTTTGTAGATAATATTGAATTATTAGAAGATGATAATCATCACTGGCATAATCTTAATCTAACTTATGCAGTTCGTGATGGTATTATTTCTCATTGTGGTGAAATGAATCAACGTTATATTCAAAAAAGAGATGAATATATTGACCTTAATGAATATCATTATGCTGGTGAATATAATCCATGGACATATGAAGGCTGTGTTGTTAAGATGGCTGATAAAATTGCTTATTTAGCGAGAGATATTGAAGACGCATTACGTCTTCATATTATCGATGAAAATAAAGTATTTGATTTAATGCAACAATTAAATCAAATTGATGATTTTCAGTTTCGTGCGATTAATAATGGGACAGTTGTTAATTATTTTATTTTTGATGTTATAAATAATTCAAATATTGTTCAAGGTATTGGATTATCAGAAGCGGCATTAAAACGTATGAAAATTATTATGGATTTTAATTATAAAAATATTTATGAGATTGATCGTGTTAAAATTCATGTACAATATGTATCTTTAATACTTAATGGTATATTTGATTTATTATATAAATTAGGTAATAATGATGATATGATTGCCTCTTTAAAATCACAACAATCACAATATCCAAAACTTATTTCCCATTATTTAACATGGTTAGATAAATATGCATGCATTGATAATTATTCGCGTGATAATATTTATGAAAACAATATTGTTTATGATTTTACACATGATAAAAAAGCATTAGAAAAAAGTATTATTGATTATTTAGCTGGTATGAGTGATTCATTTCTTATTCAGGCTTTTAATGAAATGATAACATTTTGATAAAAAAAGGTTCACCTCTTTTGTAAATTATGATAGAATAATAAAATATGAAAGAGGTGTTATTATGTCAATTAAAATACCAAATGACTTTCCAGCATCTAAAATTTTACAAGATGAAAATATATTTGTCATGGATGAAAATCGTGCGACAACTCAAAAAATTCGACCTTTAAAATTATTAATATTAAATATCATGCCTACTAAAATAGTTACTGAAACACAATTACTAAGATTATTATCAAACTCTCCACTTCAATGTGAAGTGGATTGGATACATATGGCTTCCCATGAATCTAAAAATGTCTCAAAAGAACATTTATTAGCTTTTTATAAAACATTTGATGATATTAAAGAAAATAGATATGATGGTATGATCATTACAGGCGCTCCTGTTGAAAAATTAGAATTTGAAGAAGTTGATTATTGGGAAGAAATGAAAACATTGTTAGAATGGTCTAGGACACATGTTTTTAGTAGTTTTTTTATTTGTTGGGCTGCACAAGCATCACTACATTATTTTTACGGTGTTTCAAAACATTTATTACCGCATAAATTGACGGGGGTATATCTTCATAAAACAAATGTTAATAAAATGCAAAGGAAAATATTAAGAGGCTTTGATTATCAATTTTATGCTCCTCATTCTAGATATACAAGCGTATCTAAAGAAGATATTGAAAAAATAGATGAATTAGATATATTGGCAGAATCTGATGAAGCAGGGGTTTATATTGTGGCAAATAAGGATGGCTCTCGTTTCTTTATTACTGGACATCCTGAATATGATCCAGATACATTAGATAAAGAATATAGGAGAGATTTGGCAAATCCCGATATTGTAAGTGAAATGCCTAAAAATTATTATTTAAATGATGATATCAATGGTGAAATTCAAGTTAAATGGCGTTCTCATGCGTATTTAATTTTCTCAAACTGGCTGAATTATTACGTATATCAGACAACACCTTATAATCTAGAAGAGTTAACAGAAAGATAAAATCTTTCTGTTTTTTTTATTTATAATACAATAATATTTTATGAAATAAACAAAATCAAATATAATTTCATCAATAAATTTATCATGTATGATTGAATATTATCAATTTATGTAGTATAATAGTAAATGGAATTTTCAAAATTTATAAAAATTTAGATTGATGAGGTGAATTGAAGTGAAATATATAAAAACTATTGCTATATTTGTATTAATGTTATCTTTAGCTTTTACTACTACCATGACAACAAGTGCAGAAGATTATGACTCAGTAGGTAATAGCAGTAGTGATGAAAGTTTTGTTATCTTAGATGAAAATGGTAATCCAAAGACAATTGAAATTATTACAGATGAGGAAAAATTAGAAGAGGAAGAATCTTCAGATGAAGAAACTGAAGATGAATCTATATCTGATTCTGAAGTTATATTAGATACTGAAGAGGAGACAGATGTTGAAGAAGATTCAGATGAATCAGTTGATTCAATTGATGAGGCTATTGAAGAATCTGCAACAGCTGACTTACCTTTAAAATTGAATAAAATAGAAACAATCTCTACTTTAAAGTCTACTTTATTAGGTGATGTTTCTTTAATCAATACTGCTTCAAGTTCACAATCTATTGTCAGATTTAAAACGGCTTCTGAAATTGGGTCATCTACAATTTATTATACAGAAGCAGATACTGGTAGAACTGGATATATGTCTACAAACGCTGCGAATGATGCTGCTTATATTGGAACTGATGGTGATTATTATATATGTAAAATTTCTGGTGTTGTTATAAAAGTTAGTAAAGATTATGGTACGATTGTTGATTATAGTTCCGACAGTCATGTTTCTTACTATTATGTAAGTGATGGATATTTATTACATTATTTTTCATATATTAGCGGTTCAACAGTATATACTGCTTCTTCAAGAGTGGGTTATCAGCCAAGTTATTTGAGTAGTGGTGTTAAATATTATAGTTATGATGGACATTATTTTTATAGTTCATTTAGTAAGATGATTACTGATTATAAAAATTATGCTTCTGAGCAGCATTCAAATGCCGTTAATTCAAGTTCACCTTATTATAATTATTATCAATATCTTTCATTACGTTCAAAAACAACCTTTACTGCAAGTCAAATGAATGCTCGTATTACTAGTTCATCTTCAGCTATGTATAATTCAGCATCTACATTTATAAGCGTTCAAAATACATATGGTATTAATGCCGCATTAATGTTTGGTATTGCTATTAATGAAAGTAATTATGGTAAAAGTACTTATGCTACAACTAGAAACAATCTCTTTGGTTTAAATGCTGTTGATAGTAATACGAGTAATGCTTCTTATTTTGATAGTATTGAACAATGTATTCAAGAGTTTGCTTATAATTGGATGTCTTGTGGATATTTAAGTGGTAATGATTCGCGCTATCGTGGACCACATTTAGGTGATAAACATAGCGGTATTAATGTGAAGTATGCAAGTGATCCATATTGGGGTGAAAAAGCAGCGGCTCAAAGTTATTATATTAGCGGTGCTTCTAGTGATTATGGTACATATACGATTGGTATTGCTAATGTTACTGAATTATATTTGTATAAAGATGCTAGTACTTCAACCAGTATTTATTCATCAGGTGTTGTTGGCTCAGGTAAAGCAGGTTATTTATATGATTATCCAGTTCTTATTTTATCAGGTACTTCATCTTGGTATAAGGTTCAATCTGATATGGCTTTAGCATCTGATAGAAGTGCAAGAAGTGTCAGTTCAACATATGATTTTAGTAGAGATTATGTATATGCTCAAGCTAGTAAAGTAGATGTTGTCGTAGGAAGTGTAAGTACTTCATCAAGTAGTAGTTCTAGTTCATCTTCTAGTAGCAGTTCAAGCAGTTCTAGTTCATCAAGTTCATCTACACTTACAAATGCTAATATTATTTCTAAGTTAGGTTATACAAATTCAAGTAATTATCTTACAGGTATTTCTGTAGGAACTTCAGTTTCTTCATTAATATCAAGTATTAATAAAATCCAATCATCTACGACTGTTACTGTTAAAAATACAAGTTCTACAACTATTACTAGTGGAACTGTAAGTACAGGAATGACTTTAACATTAAAAACAGGTTCTACATCTAATACTTATACAATAGTTATAAGAGGAGATGTTAATGGTGATGGCAGTATTAATTCAGGTGATTATATTAGAGTTAAAAATTATATTATGGGTAGTGTGTCTTTGACAGCAGCACAAAAATTAGCGGCTGACGCTAATAATGATGGTAGTGTTAAATCATCAGATTATGTAAGAATTAAGAATTATATTATGAGTTCTGCAAGTATTACACAATAAGAGGGGTACAATAATGAAATTAAAAAAATATTTATCAATTGCATTTGTAAGTTTATTTTTAATCTTTTCTTCGATTATGCCAGTTAGTGCATCAGGTTCTTTTTCCTTATCAGTTTCTGCATCATCTGTAAGTGCTAGTGGTACATTTACTGCAACAGTAAGCGCCTCATCTTGTGCAGGTCAGTTTACAGTATCTGTTAGTAATGGGTCTGGTGGTGGAACGTGTTGGTTAGATAATAGTTCTCAGTCTTATACTATTACTGCAGGTAGTTCAGGAACAGTAACTGTAACAGCTACTGCAAATGACGTTACAGATTATGATGAGAATTCTGTTACTGGCATTAAAACGAAATCTGTTACTATTAAATCTTCAAGTAGTTCAAGTTCTTCATCAAGTAGCTCTAGCTCATCTAGTTCATCATCAAGTAGTTCAACTACTACTGATACAACTGAAGAAGAAACAAAATCAAGTGTATGTACTTTATCTTCTTTGAGTGTATCTACAGGTACATTGTCACCTGAATTTGATGCTTCTACAACCGAATATACAGTAGATTTAGAAGCTGGTTCTACAGAAATTGAAATTAGTGCTAAAGCGAAAGATTCTGCTGCAACTGTTTCTGGTACAGGAACAAAAGAATTAGAAGCAGGTGAAAATACATTCTCGATAAAATGTACAGCAGAAGATGGTAGTACAAAGACATATAAAATTACGGTTAATGTAGATGATACACCATCAGTTTATACAACTTATAATGATCAAAAATTAGGAGTTGTCGTTAATCAAAGTAACATTGGTTTGCCAGATGGTTTTGAAGAAACTACTGTTACTTTAGAGGATGAGGAAGTTATAGCATATTATAATGCGAATATGGATAAAACTATTGTTTATTTAGTTAATGAAGATGATGAAAAGAATTTCTATTTATATGATAGCGAAACTAGTAGTATTACTTCTATCTTTATTCCAGTCACTTTATTAGGTAGAAATGTTTATGTTGTAGATATTGACGAAGAATCACAAATTCGTGATGGTATGATTTATCAGGAATTAACTATTAATGAAGTTACTCTTTATGGTTGGGTTTATGAAGATGAGAATTATGGTAATTTTCAATTGATTATGGTTATGAATGATCAAGGTGAAATGGTATTATATCAATATGAAACAACCGAAGATTCATTGCAGTTGTATAATGATTATGTAGCTGAAGATGAAGTTGAGCAATTTACAACTTTAACTTATGTATTTATTGCTACAACAATTATAGCGGCTGGTTTTGCTGTATATATGTTTATGAAGTATAGAAACTTCAAAAACAAGTCAATTTCGGCTATTAAAGAAATATATCTTAAAGATGATTTAAACGCAAATGAAAATCAAGATTAGATTCTAATCTTGATTTTTTTGTTGTGTTACAACATTGTATTCTTCTAATGTTAGAATGATATCATTATATATTTGAGGATTAAGTATATCTTTTAATTCATCACTATATACAAATTTATAATCAGTATGTTCTTCACTTAAAATGACTTTATCATTTGTAGGAATGGCTAAGAAACCAATACCAACTGTTTGATAGTTAGGACGAATAGCAGTAAAAGTATAAACAGGTTTAATAATTTCTATATCTAGACCAGTTTCTTCTTTTAGTTCTCTAATCAATGCTTCATGTGGCGTTTCACCATACTCAAGGCCTCCGCCAGGCATTTCCCAATAACCCAAGCCATCAGTGGAAGGTCTTACTCTTTTAAGTACTAGTACTTTATGTTGATAGATAACAACACCCTTAACAGTTATATGAAATCTCACTTTCTCCATTATCTTTCCTCCGCTTTTCATAATCATAACATTTTTTTAATATAAACAAAACGTTTTTCAATATATTTTGCAAATTTCGTATTTTTTGATATAATGGTTTTTGAGGTGATAAGCTATGATTAACTTCTTAGAAGAAGCTAATAAGAGAAAAGATGATATGCTTGCTGATATTCAGACATTATGTTGTATACCTTCAGTATTGGATAAAACGACTGCTAATGAGGGTCAGCCATTTGGGATTAAATGTCGTGAAGTATTAGAGGCTATGCTTGCTATAGCACAAAGGGACGGCTATATCTATGAAAATGTTGATGGCTATGCAGGACATATAGATATTGGAAATAAAGAAGAAACGTTTGGGATTTTAGGACATTTAGATGTTGTTCCTTGTAATCAAACAGGATGGAATACAAATCCTTATGATATGACTATTAAAGATGGAAAAATCTATGGACGTGGGGTTGCTGATGATAAAGGGCCATTGCTTGCGGGTTATTACGCTGCTAAAATAATTGATGAATTAAATATTCCTTTGAAAATGAAAATAAGAGTTATTTTTGGCTGTGATGAGGAAAATGGCTGTGGTTGTATGAAATATTATTTTACTAAACAACCCTATCCTATAATGGGGTTTACACCTGATGCTGATTTTCCTGTAGTTTATGGTGAAAAAGCTATGTATCGTAGTGAAATTACAGGGGAGATAGAAAAAGACAATATTATTTGTCTTTTTGGTGGTAAGACAACGAATGTTGTTCCTGAAACTTGTGAGGCTTATATTACAGGTCATTATAAACAATATCGTGATTCTTTCAATGAATATTTAAAACTTTATCATTTAACAGGTACGATAGAGGCTGAAGGAAATCATACGAAACTTGTTTTAGTGGGTAAATCTGCACATGCCTCTTTACCACATTTAGGTATTAATGCAACAACTTATATGTGCCATTATTTAGCAACTATTACTAACAATAAGCTTGTGCATTTTATTGATGATTATTTATATAATGATCATTATGGGGAAAAATTAGGTATTAAATATGATGGTTTAATGGGTTCTTTAACGGTCAATCCTGGAGTTACACAATATAAAGATGGTTATGTTAAAGTTATTTTAGATATGCGTGTACCTCATGAAGTAACACCTGAATTTATTTCAGACCATATAAATAATGCTATAAAAGATTGTGGATTAAATGAAACACATCAATGTGTTAAGGCGTTATATGTTGATCCTAATAGTGATCTTATCCAATCATTACATAATGCTTATGTTGAATTTACTGGTGATTATATTCATAAACCTCAAGCAATTGGAGGAGGAACTTATGCCAAAATGATGCCTAACTGTATAGCTTTCGGACCAGAATTTCCTGGTAGAAATAATAAGATTCATCAAAATAATGAAGAAATTTCGATAGATGATTTGATGAAATCGACAGCTATTTATGCGAAAGCTTTATATAATTTATTAAATGAAGATTAAGAAACATCATTTGATGTTTCTTTTTTGAACATATTTAATGTATTGTCAATGTACATTCTTATTTTTAAAATTATAATATGAGGGATGGGGAGGAATAGGTTAATGGAAATAGTTAAAAATTATGGCAAAATGATTGTAAATAATTTAGATAATCATTCTAAAGCTGCTAAAAGAATGATAGAAATAGGACTATGGGCTGAATCATTACGTTCTTTATATTTAAGTGATAAACGTATTCCCAGTACATATAAGAAGCTTGCGCAAATAGCGTTAGATGATGTTAGATATGGTTTACAGAATCCTAAAAAAAGTGTTCTTTGTAATATATTTACTCCTGTAGAAATATTACAATGCTTTGATTTAAAGGCTTTATCTATTGAATGTTTAGCTGGTTATATGGGTGGTTTTACCATAGAAGATTATTTTATTGACAAAGCTGAGGATGAAGGTATAGCTTCTACACTTTGTTCTTATCACAAATGTTTTTTAGGTATTATGCAATATCCTTTATTTCAAGATGCTTTGATGTCTGTTACAACTTCAACTGCATGTGATGGTAACATTAATACTTTTCGCTATCTTTCACAAAAGCAGAATCTTGATACGTTTGTTATTGATGTTCCACATAACTATTCATTAGAAAATAAACAATATGTAGTAGAACAATTAGAAGAATTGATTCATACTTTGGAAGAAAAAACACATCTAACATTTGATGAAAACAAATTAAAAGAAATCATTCATCGTGAAAATTTATCACATCAGTACTATTTAGAATATCTTCATGAAGAACAACATCGTTATTATCCTAATACCCTTACTTTAAATCTTTATAGTGCCTTAACTTCTCATTTAGAAATAGGAAGTCAAAAAGTACTTGACTTATATAAACAATTTAATGAAGAAGTAAAAGAATATCCTGAGTTTCATGGACATCGTATTTTATGGATTCATTTAATGCCTTATTATCAGGAAAGTATTCAGCAGTGTTTTAATTTAAGTGAAAAGAATCAAATTATTGTCTCAGATTTTACATTAGACTATATTGAACAAATGGATGAAGAACATCCTTTGGATGCATTAGCAGAAAAACTTATATGTAATTATTATAATGGCGACTATGAACGTAAAGTGCAATATATTGGAAATCTTGCAAAGAAATATCAGTTTGATGGTGTTATTCATATGTGCCATTGGGGATGCAAACAAAGCGCTGGAGGCGTTATGCTGTTGAAGAAAGAAATGGAAAAGCTTCATATACCTTTTTTAATATTAGATGGGGATTGTCTAGATAGACGCAATTGTCAGGATGGTCAAATTAAAACCAGATTAGAAGCATTTATCGAAATACTAGATCAAAGAGGTGATAAATCATGATTGGCTATTTATGTAAATATATACCTGTTGAAATATTTGTAGGTTTTCATGAAGATATTGTGCAAATTATGCCTCATGTGGAAACATATTCTCAGGCTGAGGATAAGATTCATATGAATACTTGTGCTTTTATTAAAGCTATTTTACAGGATTTTGTAGAAAATGATTATGATGGCATTATTTTATCTAATTGCTGTGATAGCAATCGTCGTTTATATGATGTCTTAAAAGATATGTATCCAGATAAATTTATATATCTTATAGATATACCAAGAAAAACAAATGCATTTGCCATAAAATTATATGCTTTACAAATTCAAAGTCTTATTGATGCTTATAGTATTTATACAAATGAATCATTTAATATGAATGCTTTTAAAAATTATATACAATGTCAGCAAGCAGATATTCATATACCAAATAATAAAGAATATGATATATCCTTAGGATTAGTAGGTGCTAGATGTCATCAAAGTGTTTATAATTTATTAGAAAATCTCAATGTTCATATTGCTTATGATTTAACATGTACTGAGGTTTCGCGAAGTTATAAGATGACTGATGTAACCTTTGAAAATTATGCTGAAGCTTTATTAAAACAACTACCATGTATGCGTATGGTTGATAATTCGCAAAGATTACAAATGATAAAACAAAGTCAAGTAGATGGGATTTTATATCATACTGTTAAATTTTGTGATAATTATCCCTATGAATATGCTCTTATACAAAATGAGATAAATATGCCAATATTAAAAGTAGAAACTGATTCTACTAAGCAATGTGAAGGGCAAATTAGAACAAGAGTAGAAGCTTTTGTAGAATCTTTAAAAGCGAAAAACAATATAAACCATACAATACAAAGAAAGAGTGATGATAAAATGTATATACTAGGTTTAGATAGTGGTTCAACTTCAACGAATGCTGTCATTATGAATGAAAATAAAGAAATAGTAGCTTTCGATATAGTTAGAACTGGGGCTAAAAGTGGCGATAGTGCTTTAAAAGCTAAAGAAAATGTAATAAGTAAAGCTCATTTAAAAGAATCAGATATTGATTATATTGTATCAACAGGATATGGTAGGGTAAGTATTCCTTTTGCTAATAAGAATGTAACAGAAATTAGTTGTCATGGTAAAGGTGCTATTTATTTTAATCCAAATGTAAGAACAATATTGGATATTGGTGGACAAGATAGTAAGGCTATTGCTTTAAATGATAAAGGTGATGTTGAAAGTTTTGTTATGAATGATAAGTGTGCGGCAGGAACAGGAAGATTTTTAGAAATGATGGCACGTACATTAGAAATTGATATTAGTGAAATGGGGCCAATTTCATTAAAATGGCAAAAAGATATTAAGATTAGTAGTATGTGTTCTGTATTTGCTGAATCGGAAGTGATTTCATTGATTGCCCAAAATCACGAAAAAAGTGATATAGCTCATGGGATTCATCATGCGATTGCTTCTAAAGCAGTTGGATTAATGAAAAGAGTTGGAATTAATGGTGATTGTATGATGAGTGGTGGGGTTGCCCATAATATTGGTGTTGTTAAAGCTGTAGAAGAGCAAATTGAAAAGGAACTTTATATTTGTGATGAACCAGAAATTGTTGGTGCTGTAGGCGCAGCTTTGTTTGGATATGAAGAATTGTTGAAGTAACAATTCTTTTGTTTTTTTGATGTTGCATAGCTTTATAAATTTTGATATAATAGGTGAGCACGCAGGCGTGGTGGAATGGTAGACACGCTATCTTGAGGGGGTAGTGGATGGATGTCCGTGTGAGTTCAAATCTCATCGCCTGCACCATTTTTTTATTTGAACTTTTTATGCAGCTGTGGTGGAATTGGTAGACACGCTATCTTCAGGCGGTAGTGGATGGATATCCATGTGAGTTCGAGTCTCATCAGCTGCATCTTTGTTTTTAGGAGGTTACTATGAACAGTGAAATCATTAAACTTGTATCAAATGATTTAAATTTAAGTATTAAGCAAATAGAAAGCGTTTTAACATTATTACAAGAGGGAGCAACTGTTCCCTTTATTGCTCGTTATCGCAAAGAAAAAACTGGTGGATTAAATGAGGATCAAATCAGAGAAATATCTAAGGTCTATGAATATCAGGTTTCATTACAACAAAGAAAAGATGATGTTATAAGACTTATTAATGAAAAAGGACTATTAACTGATGAATTAAAGAAAGATATCTTAAAAGCAGCTAAACTAAGTGAAGTAGAAGATTACTATCGTCCTTTTAAAGAAAAGAAAAAAACTAAAGCAACCATTGCCAGAGCCAAGGGCTTAGAACCTTTAGCATTGTCTATTATGTTATTACAAAATATCGATATTAATAAAACTGCACAAAAATATCTTAACGATGAAGTTAAAACAGTAGATGAAGCCATTCAAGGTGCTAAAGATATTATTGCTGAACAAATTAGCGATAATGCTAAATATCGTAAATATACAAAAGATATGATTCTTAAAACAGGAATAATCACTACTAAAGTTAAAAAGAAAAATCCTGATATCAATGGTACTTATGAAATGTATTATGATTATAATGAACGTATTAAGTTTATTGTTCCTCATCGTATTCTTGCTATTAATCGTGCTGAAAAAGAAAAAGTTATTTCTGTATCGATTGAAATTGATGAAGAACGTTTTAAAAACTATATTTTTCGAGGTATCATTCATGGTCGTTCATCAAAAATGGATACGATTATTAAAGAATGTGTTGATGATGCTTTTAAACGTTTGATTTTTCCTTCAGTAGAAAGAGAAATACGACATGATTTAACCGAAAAGGCACAAGATCAAGCTTTAAATGTTTTTTCTATTAATTTGGAAAACCTTTTATTACAAGCACCTATGAAAGATCGTTATGTTTTAGGTGTTGATCCTGCTTTTAGGACTGGCTGTAAATTAGCAGCTATAGATCCTACTGGTAAGGTATTGGCTATTAATAAAGTATTTATCACGATTCCTAAAAAAGATTATTCTAAGGATGAAAAGATTCTTTTATCAATGATTAAAAAGTATCATATCGAAATTATTGCGATTGGTAACGGTACTGCTAGCCGTGAAACAGAAAGCTTTATAGCTAATTTAATTCAAAAGCATCATTTAGATGTTCAATATGTCATAGTTTCTGAAGCTGGTGCTTCAGTTTATTCAGCAAGTCCCATTGCCAAAGAAGAATTCCCTGATTATCAAGTAGAAGAAAGATCAGCAGTATCCATTGGCAGACGTTTACAGGATCCTTTAGCAGAACTTGTTA
The DNA here is from genome assembly GCA_021201655.1 of Erysipelotrichaceae bacterium. GTDB lineage: Bacteria > Bacillota_I > Bacilli_A > Erysipelotrichales > Coprobacillaceae > JAJQDJ01. Next base: position 32,472 of record JAJQEL010000026.1, read on the forward strand.
AGATTGAACCTAAAGCTATTTCTGTAGGTCAATATCAACATGATATGAACCAAAAGAAATTAAGTGAACAATTAGATTTCGTAGTAGAAAAAGTTGTTAATCAAGTTGGCGTGAACATTAATACTGCTTCACCTTCACTTCTCCAATATGTCTCTGGTTTATCTATGAGTATTGCTAAAAATATTGTTGCTTATCGTGAAGAAAATGGAAAATTTACATCACGTGAAGAAATAAAGAATGTCAAAAAATTAGGGGACAAGACATATGAATTATCTGTTGGTTTTTTAAGAATTCTTTCAGGCAATGAAATGCTTGATGAAACAAGCATTCATCCTGATAATTATGAAGATGCTTCAAAATTGTTAGATAAATTAGAACTTAGTAAATCTGATATAGGTAGCGATCATGCCAAAGAAGTGATTGAACATATTAATAAAGAAAAAATTAGAAATGAATTAGGTATGGATTCTTATTTATTTGATGATTTATTAGATGCTTTCGTTTCGCCACATCGTTCTCCTCGAGATGAATATAATACGCCAGTACTAAGAAAAGATGTTTTAAAAATTGAAGATTTACATAAGGGTATGAAACTTCAAGGGGTTGTTAGAAATGTTGTGGATTTTGGTGCTTTTGTTGATATTGGATTAAAGAATGATGGATTGATTCATATTTCTAAGATGAGTCATCAAAAAGTGAAACATACTTTAGATGTTTGTCATGTTGGGGATATTTTAGATGTTTATGTCTATGATGTGGATGTTAAAAAGAAACGTGTTTCTTTATCTTTAATTGAGGTTTAGTATATAATGATTTATTATTGGGTATAAAAAAAGTTTACTTTACAGTAAACTTTTTTATTTGAGATGCTGGATACTTATATAATTAGGAATGCCATTCTTATAAGTTATATCAACTTCACCTTGTATGAGTGGGTATAGATAATCATATAGTTTATCATTAATATAATTATGCTTTTCATTTATCCAGTCAATAGGAACACATCTTTCCTGATTAGCAATAGCATTGACATCCATGGTTAAACATTCTATCTGATAAGGATCATCACTAATACGTTTGACAATAATCATTTTTGCACTATCACCTTTCATTGCTGTCTCTACAGCATATTGACCAATCATATATGCTTCATCCAAATCTACTTTTGAAGCCAAATGTCCAGCAGATCTTTGCAAAACATTTAGTTCGACACTTCTAACTTTACATTTGAATCTTTCATAAGCCATTGTCTCTAGTGCTTTTCCTGTACCTGAGTGAAGAATATTACCGAATACATCTCTTTTTGCATATTTAGATTTTGAATCTATATATTCGCCATCTTCATCTTTGATACCTTCACTAACAGCGACAATAATGTTCTTTTTTGTTTTAAAAACTTCTTCAATATCTCGATAAAAATTTTCTCTTATAAAAGGGACTTCTGGCAAATAAATTAGATCAGGTGCATCACTGTGGGCACTTCTAGCAAGTGCACTAGCAGCTGTTAACCATCCCGCATTTCTTCCCATAATTTCTACAATAGTAATAGAATTAAGTTTATAGATAGAAGAATCATAAGCAATTTCTAACATCGAAGTGGCAACATATTTTGCAGCTGAACCAAAGCCTGGTGTATGATCAGTTCCTTTTAAATCATTATCAATAGTTTTAGGAATACCAATAAAATGAATATCAGATTTCATAATTTTTGCATAATGAGAAAGCTTGGCTACTGTATCCATGGAATCATTACCACCAATATAAAAGAAATCAGTAATATTTAATTTATCAAATATAGAAAATAAAGTCATATAAGTTTGCGGATCACTTTGATAATCAGGTAATTTATAGCGACATGATCCTAAATACATAGCAGGAGATTGCATAAGCAAATCAATATCATGTTGAGTTTTAAACATATCTACTAAATCAAAATAATTATCTTCTAATAAACCCTTGATACCATTGATCATACCATAAATATGATCATATTCATTGGTTTCATGACATTTTGTGATAATTCCCGCAAGTGATGCATTAATGGCAACGGTAGGCCCTCCTGATTGACCAATAAAACAATTTCTTTTCTTCATACGTAACTCCTTATCATAATTTCAGTCACATTTTAGCATTTTTATATAATGAATAAAAGAAAAAATGAAAAAATATGGGTGGAAATTCTTTAAAAAGAAGAGTATACTTAACCATGTATAGGAGGAATTAAATTTATGTCTAAGAATTATCTATCAATGGATGGTAATACTGCTGCCGCTCACGTGGCCTATGCCTTTAGTGAAGTTGCTAGTATTTATCCCATTACACCTTCTTCACCTATGGCTGAAAATGCTGATAACTGGGCCGTTCAGGGAAGAAAAAATATTTTTGGATCAACTGTTAATGTTGTAGAAATGCAATCAGAAGCTGGTGCTGCAGGGGCTGTTCATGGCGCATTACAAGGTGGTGCTTTAGCTACAACATTCACTGCATCTCAAGGTTTATTATTGATGATTCCAAATCTTTATAAAATACAGGGTGAATTATTACCTGGTGTATTCCATGTGGCTGCTAGAGCTTTAGCTACACGTTCATTAAATATCTTTGGTGATCATCAGGATATTTATGCTTGTCGTCAAGTTGGGGCACCAATGATTTGTTCACATAGTGTTCAGGAAGTTATGGATTTAGGTGGCGTTGCTCACTTAGTTGCTATTAAAGCAAGCGTACCTGTTATTCATTTCTTTGATGGTTTTAGAACTTCTCATGAAATTCAAAAAGTAGAAGTTATGGATTATGATGTATTGGAAGGTTTATTAGATAAAGAAGCATTAAAGAAATTTAAAGATAATGCATTAAATCCACATACAAATCCAATTGAACGTGGTGGTGCGGAAAATGATGATATCTATTTCCAAGGTCGTGAAGCACAAAATGCTCATTATGATGCAGTAGTTGAAATTGCTGCTGATTATATGAAGAAGATTTCTGAAATCACGGGTAGAGACTATGCTCCATTTACATATTATGGTGATCCTGAAGCTTCGCGTGTCATTGTTGCTATGGGTTCTGTTACTGAAACAATTAAGGAAACAATTGATGAGTTAAGAAAATCTGGAGAAAAAGTTGGTTTAATTAAAGTTCATTTATATAGACCATTCTCACCTAAATATTTATTGGCTGTTTTACCTGAAACGGTAGAAAAAGTTGCTGTTTTAGATAGAACTAAAGAAATGGGTGCAACTGGTGAACCATTATACTTAGATGTTGTATCAGTATTAGCTGATAAAGATATTAAAGTTATTGGTGGGCGCTATGGTTTAGGTTCTAAGGATACAACTCCTGGACAAATTAAAGCTGTATATGATCACTTATTAAAAGATGATCCATTTACTTCATTTACGATTGGTATTATTGATGATGTCACTCATTTATCATTGGAAGAAGATAAAGATTTCAAAGTTGACTCTGATTATACATCTTGCTTATTCTATGGTTTAGGTAGTGATGGTACTGTTTCTGCTAATAAATCTTCTATTAAGATTATTGGTGATAATACTGATTTATATTCACAAGCTTATTTTGCATATGATAGTAAAAAAGCAGGTGGAGCTACACGTTCTAATTTAAGATTTGGTAACACGCCAATTAGAGCAACTTATTATGTAAATAATGCTGATTTTATTTCATGTTCATTAGATAACTATGTCTTAAAATATGATATGTTAAAGAATTTAAAAGATGGTGGTACTTTCTTATTAAATACAGAATTTAATGAAGAAGAAATTGTTGATTATTTACCTAATAAATTAAAGAAACAATTAGCTGATAAGAATGCTAAATTCTATATTATTAATGCAACTAAATTAGCTGGTGAAATTGGTATGGGTAGACGTACCAACACTATTTTACAATCTGCATTCTTTGCTTTAAATCCACAAATTTTACCAATTGAAAAATCAGTAGAATATATGAAGAAAATGGCTAAGAAATCTTATAGCAAAAAAGGTGATGCGATTGTTGAAGCAAACTATCGTGCTATTGATGCTGGTAAAGATGCCATTGTAGAAGTTATGGTTGATCCAGCTTGGTCTGATTTAGTTGTTAATGAAACAAGAAAACGTACTGGTGATGATCATTTTGATAACTTTGTTTCTGTTATCAATGCCTTAGATGGTTATGATTTACCTACTTCTGCTTTCTTAGATAAACTTGATGGTTCTATGAAATCAGGTGTGGCTTTAAAAGAAAAACGTGCGATTGCAGTACAAGTTCCTCGTTGGAATAAAGATAACTGTATTCAATGTAATAACTGTGTCATGGTTTGTCCTCATGCAACAATTCGTGCCTTCTTATTAGATGAAAATGAAGTTGCTAAAGCACCAGAAGATATTTTTAATGATACCTTAAAACCAATGGGTAAAGGTGTAGAAGGTTTAGTATATCGTATTCAGGTTTCACCTGATAACTGTGTTGGCTGTGGTTTATGTGTTACTGAATGTCCAGGTAAGAAAGGTGCAAAAGCCTTATCAATGGTACCAGTTAAAGAAGAATTACCACATTCTGAGTTAGCTGATTATATGTATAATGATGTTACATATAAAGATGATAAATATCCAACAACAACTACTAAAGGCGTTGGCTTTATGAGACCTTACTTTGAAGTGTCTGGTGCCTGTGGTGGCTGTGGTGAAACACCATATTATCGTTTAGCATCTCAATTATTTGGTAAAGATATGCGTATTGCTAATGCGACTGGCTGTAGTTCAATCTATTCTGGTTCTACGCCTTCAACTCCTTGTACAGTTGATGAAAATGGCCAAGGACCTGCTTGGGCTAACTCATTATTTGAAGATAATGCTGAATATGGTTATGGTATGAAATTAGCTGAAAACTATAAGGAACAACATATCTTTGATATTATTGATGCTAATAAAGCAGATTGTGAACCTGCACTTCAAGAAGTATTAACAAAATATGCAGAAGTTAAAGGACATAGAGAAGAAGAACGTGCTTTGTATGATGAAATAGTTTCCTTAGTAGAAGCATCAGAAAATGAAGGTATTAAAGAATTATTAGATATGAAAGGTGATTTAGTCACTAAATCTCAATGGATTATCGGTGGTGATGGTTGGGCTTATGATATTGGTTACGGAGGCGTTGACCATGTCTTGGCTAATAACGAGAACGTTAATATCTTAGTTCTTGATACCGAAGTATATTCTAATACTGGTGGTCAATCATCTAAATCATCACAAGCTGGTTCAATCGCAAGATTTACAGCTGGTGGTAAAACTGGAGCAAAGAAAGATTTAGCTCAAATTGCTATGGCTTATGGTCATATATATGTAGCTCAAGTAGCTATGGGTGCTAATCCAATGCAAACGATTAAAGCTTTCAAAGAAGCTGAATCATATGATGGACCTTCTATTATTATTGCATATGCTCCATGTAATGAACATGGTATTAAAGGTGGTTTATCAAATCATCAACAACAACAAAAGAAAGCTATTCAATGTGGATACTTTAACTTAGTAAGATTTGATCCTCGTTTAGAAGCTCAAGGTAAGAATCCATTACAAATCGATTCTAAAGAACCTGACTACTCTAAATTTAAAGACTTCTTATTAAGTGAAAACAGATTCGCTCAATTATCTAAGATTAATCCTGATCATGCTGATGAACTTATGGATAAGTGCTTAAACGATGCCAAGAAGCGTCGTGCACGCTTAGACACAATGGCTAAATGGTATGAATAAGATGGGAATTTCCCATCTTTTTTTATATTTTTATGAAACATAATTTCATTTAAACGTTAAATTTATGAAAAATAATGAAATACTGTTATTTAAACTTTTAAAGTTATTTACAGTTTTTTAAAATCTGATAAAATAAAATTATCTTAAGAAGGAGGAAATACAAATGGATAAGAAATTACCAGATGGTTTTTATTGGGGTGGATCAGTTTCATCATTTCAAACAGAAGGGCATCGTCATGAAGGTGGCAAAGGTCTATGTGTTTATGATGTAAGACCTACGAATCCTGAATTTTCTGATTGGAATGATGCTATTGATGAATATACACGTTATGATGAAGATATTGCTTTAATGAAAGAAATGGGATTTAATTTTTATCGTTTTTCTATTTGCTGGAGTCGTATTATTCCTAATGGTACAATAGATGAACCTGTTAATGAAGAAGGTGTCAAGTTTTATAGTGACTTGATTGATAAGTTATTAGCTGCGGGAATTGAACCTATGATTACCTTAGTTCATTTTGATATGCCATATTATTTGGTTGAACATTATAATGGTTTTGCATCACGATACGTTGTTGATTGTTTTGAAAGATATGCAAAAGTCTGTATAGAAAGATTTGGTGGACGAGTTAAACATTGGATGAGTTTTAATGAACAAAATCTTCATAGTCAAATGTTAAGAGTATCCAATGCTGAAGTGATTCCTGAAGGTGTATCTAAAGCAAAACATTTATATCAAGTAACCCATAATGTCATGATGGCCCATTGTAAAGCCGTACGCGCTTTAAGACAAATGCAACCAGATGCCTTTTTCTGTGGTATGGGTGCTATTACTAATTATTATGCTTATGATAATAGTCCTGAAAATAACTTATTTGCCTCACAAGCTTATCAATTATTGAATACTTATTTAGTTGATGCTTTTGCTAATGGTGCATATCCAAGCTATTGGACAACTTATTTAGCTAATCGTGGCTGGACACCTGAATATGAAGATGGTGATGAAGAGTTATTAAAATATACAGTAGATTATATTGCATTCTCATATTATCGTTCTAATACTTTAAAATTAGGAAAATTTGATTATGAAAGACCTGCTTGTGAATGTGTTTATGAACAACAAATTCAAAATCCTCACTGTGAAGCGAATGAATGGAACTGGGAAATTGATCCTACTGGTTTTAGATGGACTTTGGATGATTTATATAATCGTAGTAAACTTCCTGTATTTGTGCTGGAAAATGGTATTGGCTGGAGAGAAGATAGAACTCAAGAGGAAATTGATACTATGTTAGCAAATAATCAAACTATTGAAGATGATTATCGTATTAATTATCATAGAGATCATATTAAAGTAATGAAAGATGCTATATTTGCAGACGGTATAGAGTGTTTGGGATATATTACATGGGGACCAATTGATATATTAGCTTCAATGTGCAATATGGATAAACGTTATGGATTTGTTTATGTTAATAGAACAAATAAAGATTTAAGAGATATGAAACGTATTCCTAAGAAATCATTCTATTGGGTTTCTAAGGTATTTAAATCTAATGGTGAAGAATTAGATTAGGAGGCCAAATGGGACATATATTAAAAATGCAACCTGTTTTTAAAGAAGTTATTTGGGGTGGACATAAACTTAAAGATGAATTTGGCTATGACATCCCAAGTGATTTAACAGGTGAATGCTGGGCTATTTCTGCTCATCCTCATGGCGATTGCACGATCGCAAATGGTGAGTATCAAGGTTATACTTTATCAACATTATATAAGGAACATAGAGAACTATTTGGTAATCTTCAAAATGAACAGTTTCCATTAATGGTCAAGCTCATTGATGCCAATAATGATCTATCCGTTCAGGTACATCCTGATGATGCTTATGCTTTAGAACATGAAAATACCACTGGTAAATGTGAATGCTGGTATGTCTTAGATGCTTCTTCAGGAACAAAAATGGTGATGGGACACCATGCTCAAACCAAAGAAGAGTTTATCCAAGCTATCGAAAATGATGATTATGACCATCTTCTTAATATATTTGAAATTAATAAAGGTGACTTTTTCTTTATTCCTGCTGGTACATTACATGCTATCTGTAGTGGTTCACTTATCTATGAAGCTCAACAATCATGTGATATAACTTATCGTGTCTATGATTATCATCGAAAAGATGCTAACGGAAATGAAAGAGAACTCCACGTTCAACAATCCATTGATGTCACCAAAGTACCTGCTGAAAATACTTCTAATCAATTATTTGTCAATACTCACTTAGATCATGGTAGCAAAACCAATTATCTTAGTAGTGAATATTTTAGTGTTGATTGTTATCATATGAATGGAAAAAATACAATTGAAAATGATAAGGCATTTTTAATGATAAGTATTATTGAAGGTGATGGTACCCTAGAAAATGAAAATGTTAAAAAAGGTGATCACTTTGTTGTATGTAGTGATCAAAAAGACATTACTTTTGATGGCTTTATGACTGTTATGGTTGCCTATTTATAAGCAAGAGGTAAAACTCTTGCTTTTAATATAACAGAAAATCATTTATAATAATGTTAAGAAAACTTTAAGGAGGATGAAAAGTGTATAGAGTTGGAATTGATATCGGTGGGACAAATTTAAGATGTGCTATTTTTGATGCTGATATGCAAATGGTAGATGTTTATAAAACGCCTAACGATAAAGAAAAAGATGCTGCTGAAAATTTAAAAGAAATGATTCAATTTATTAAAGATTTTGATGGTGAAATCAAAAGTATTGGTATAGGTTGTCCTGGACCTTTAGATGCCCATACAGGTGTAATTTTAAATCCCCCAAATTTGATGGGCTGGGATAATTTCCCTATTGTTGATTTCTTTAAAAAAGAAACAGGAATTCCGACAAAAATGTCAAATGACGCTAATGTGGCTGGCTTAGGTGAAGCAATTTTAGGTTCTGGAAAAGGGTATGAGTCTGTATTTTATGTTACTATGTCAACTGGTTTTGGTGGCGCTTATGTTTATAAGAATGAACTTATCAATGGTGTGAGCACATGTGCAGGAGAAATCTATAATATGATTGTTAATGAAGATAAGCATTATCATAAAGGAACCAATGCTGGCAGTCTAAATGAGCAATGTGGTGGTTATGGGTTATCCATTATTGCTGAAGAAATTTTTGGAAAATCAATGAGCGCTAAAGAATTATTTGATCTCTATCATGCAGGTGATCAAACAGCAATTGAACTAATTGAACATACAGCCGATGTTGCGGCAAAAGGAATTGCCAATGTTGGTTGTGTTATTGATCCTGAAATTTACGTAGTTGGTGGCAGTATTGCTAATTATAATCCTGATTTTGTTGAACTGGTTTTCGAAAAAACTAAAAAATATTACATCAAACCTGAATATTTGCATTACGTTGCTGCTAAGTTTTCTGACGTTGCAGGTTTAATTGGAGCAGCTTTGTTATGATAAATGTTTTATTAAGCTTTTATGATATTCATAAATCCTGGGCACAGGATATTATAAAACCCTTATTACATGCAGATATGAAAGTATTATATATTCCTTTCTCATTTGCAGAGTCTGATATGAATAATCATGAAACATTTGAAAAATGTCGTTTAAAACACAATGCTGATATTTTAACAGCATTTCATTATTATGATATCACTGATATTGATTATATTGATTATTTTCTTGATAATCATATAACAGCTGTTGAAAAAATACAAAATGCTGATGTTATCTTTTTTACTGGTGGTTTTCCTGACCAATATTTAGTTAGACTCAATGAATTTGATATTGTTGATACGATTAGAAATAGTGATAAATTGATTATAGGTGCAAGTGCTGGGGCAATGGTTCAATTAGATAATTATCATATCACTCCTGATGATGATTATCCTGAATATCAATATCAGGATGGATTAGGATTAGTATCAGGTTTTGAAATAGAAGTTCATTATTGTCATAGTGATATTCAAGAAGCAGGATTAAAACGTGTTATTAAAGAAAAACAGTTACCGACATATACAATACCTAATGATGGAGGATTGTTAGTTAAAGATAATCAGATCATCCCATTTGGCTCAGCTGCTTTAGTGCAATAGGAGTTTTTATGTATCAATTACTCACTAAAAAAGATACAACTTTATCAAAGTTAAAAAATATGCTCATACTGGTGTTATTTTAGAAATGATTATCAAACCTCTTGAGAAAACTTGTGAAGTTACTAGTTATGCTTATAATTATTATGATGATTTTTGTGAATATCACCCTTATCATGTTCTAAGTGAAAGAGGTTATAATAGTGATCCTACTGTTGAAGTATCTACTGGTGAAATGTGGCGACAAAGATTTCATGATAATGATACATATATTGATATTAGTCATGAGGAATTTGATGAATGGACAGCTTACGACACAGAAATAGTTTTAAAAAACATGTTGTCTTATGGCCGAACAAGTAGATATTGTCATGAAATATATTATAGTGATGATTATGATAATTTTTACGGTCCTTTGGAATGTGATTTTATGCAATGGTGGTTGGAAAATCATGAGGGCTATCATTTAAATGTTTATGCAGAACATAACGATTTCACAATTAAAAATGAAGTTTGTTTATCTGGATATTATGGAGATGATGAAAATGTTGTTATTCCTGATTTTGTTGAAGTAATCTATTCCTCTGCATTTAAAAATTGTTCTTCTTTAAAATCTATTTGTCTGCCAAAAAATTTAAAGGTTATCTACGGAACTGCTTTTGAAAATTGTCATATGCTTGAATCTATTGAAATTCCTGATTCTGTTGAATATATTGGCTTGGCTGCTTTTGAAAATTGTTTTTCTTTGGAATCTATCTATTTGCCAAAAAATCTGAAATATTTAGATGAATATTGTTTTAAAAATTGCTCATCATTGAAGAATATTCGTTTACCTAAAGGTTTAACGACTATAGAAGCAAATTGTTTTGAAAATTGCAAAGCTTTGGAAAGAGTCGAATTTCCTAGCAGTATGCGAACTATCCAAAAAGAAGCATTTAAAAACTGTCAGTCTTTAATAACAGTCAAAATACCAAAATCTTTAAAAGAAATAAAGGCTTATGCTTTTAGAAATTGTATTAATTTATCAGAAATTCAAATTTCAAATAAAACACATATAAAAATCGATGCATTTTATGGATGTTCTCAGAAAATTCGTGAATTGGAACCCTTATTTGATATAATAAATCATAGACTTTTAGAAACTTCTTATTTAGTAGGTGAAGATCTTATTATACCTGAAGGGGTTGAAACTATTGAACGTGGTGGTATTTATCGCAAAAATAGTTTGCACTCACTTGTTTTTCCTAGTACATTCAAAGGCAAATTGCATTATTTGCCATTATGTCAATATGTGTTTTTTAAATCACATGAACAAGTTAAAATCTATGATTCAATTAAACAAGTTGATTTTATATTTTTCTGTGGTTGTAATCTTTATGTTGATCATGAAGTTTTTAAGATTGTTAAAAATAGCGTTGTTAAACATCAAACAGTGTTTGTTGGATTATCACAAGACAATTTGCAGTTTTATAATATCAATATGATAAGTGGTGAATATTTAGAAGATATTCGTTTAAATATTGATATTAATGAAGATTTTAATAAATTGTTTTCAATGATTCCTGAAGACGATAAAGAAATGATAGATAATTATGTTAAGGAATTCCTAACATAATTATCTTTTTTAGCACAAAGGGGTTGACAGTGCTAATTAAAAGGAGTAATATACTTTTAGCACAAATGAAGTTGGAGTGCTAAAAAAGGAGATGCAAAATATAATGGCTGAAAAAAAACAGTTTAAAGCTGAGTCACAAAGATTATTAGATTTAATGATTAATTCTATTTATACGCATAAGGAGATTTTCTTAAGAGAAATCATTTCTAATGCGAGTGATGCTTCTGATAAATTATATTATAAAGCATTAACAGAAAATATAAGTGGAATTTCCAGAGAGGATTTATCAATTCAAATTGTTATTAATAAAGATCATAGAATGTTATCTATTATTGATCAAGGAATTGGTATGAATGAACAAGAATTAGAAGAACATTTAGGTACAATTGCTAATAGTGGTTCTTTAGAATTTAAGAATGCTTTAGAAGAAAGTCAGGACGATGTCGATATTATTGGACAATTTGGTGTTGGTTTCTATTCTGCTTTTATGGTAGCGCAAAAAGTTGAAGTTATTTCAAAGAAGTATGGTGATGATCAAACTTATATTTGGGAATCTGATACAAGTGATGGCTATACGATTAATGAAATAGATTATCCTAATCATGGGACAAGAATTAACTTGTATTTAAAAGATAATACTGATGATGAAAATTATGATGAATATTTGGATGAGTATGAAATTCAAAGATTGGTTAAAAAATATTCTGATTATGTTCACTATCCAATTCAAATGGATATGACAACGAGTAAGAAAAAAGAAGACAGTGATGAATATGAAGAAGTTATTGAAAATCGTACATTAAATTCCATGGTTCCTTTATGGAAACGTCCTAAAAAAGAAATAACAGATGAAGAATATAATGAATTCTATAAAGATAAGTTTGGTGATTATAGTGATCCATTATGTGTTATGCATAATCGTGTAGAAGGTACCATTACATATGATTCATTGTTATATATTCCTTCACAAACACCTATGAATTATTATTCACAGGATTATGAAAAGGGATTACAGTTATATTCTCGTGGTGTATTCATTATGGATAAATGTAGTGATTTAGTTCCTGAACATTTTAGATTTGTTAAAGGGCTGGTTGATTCACAAGATTTATCATTGAATATATCAAGAGAAATGTTACAACATGATCGTCAATTAAAAGTTATTTCTGATAAGATTGAAAAACGTATTCAAAAAGAATTGGAAGATATGCTTAAAAATGATCGAGAAAAATACGAAGAATTCTTTAAGAATTTTGGTTTACAATTAAAGTTTGGTATCTATAATAGCTATGGTATGTTAAAAGATAAATTGGCTGATTTATTAGTTTATTATAGTGCTAAGGAAGAAAAGATGATTACTTTAGCTGAATATGTTGAAGCTATGAAGGAAAATCAAAAAGAAATCTATTTTGCTTCTGGAGAGTCATATGATAAGATTAATCAATTACCTACTGTTGAATTAGTCAAAGATAAAGGTTTTGATATTCTTTATATGATTGATGATGTTGATGAATTCTGTATTCAAATGATGCGTGATTATAAAGAAAAACCATTCAAAAACATCAATCAAGGTGATTTAGATATTGATTCTGACGATGAAAAGAAAGAATTAGAAAAAGTTAATGAAGATAACAAAGACTTATTAGAAACATTAAAAGAAGCTTTGAATGATCAGGTTAAAGATGTTAAAGTATCATCAAGATTAAAATCACATCCAGTATGCTTAGTCTCTAGTGATGGCGTTTCTTTTGAAATGGAAAAAGTGATGAATCGTATGCCTGATGGTGAGGGCGTAAAAGCAGGTAGAATTTTAGAGATTAATCCAAATCACGAATTATTTGCAGCTTTACAATCAGTATTTGAAAAAGATAAAGACAAGATTAAAGATTATGCTTCTATTTTATATGATCAAGCTTTATTGATTGAAGGTTTTAGTATTGATGATCCTGTAGAATTTTCAAATAAAATTTGTAGCCTCATGGTTGAAGCCAATAAGTAAAGTGTGTCACAGACACACTTTTTATTGTACAAAAATTGTATTATTTGTTATAATTTTTTTGAGGTGAAGACAATGGAATTTCAACAAGTTATTGAAAGTAGAAGAAGTATTCGAAAATATTTAGATAAGAGTGTTTCTGATGAAGATTTAAATAAAGTTTTAGAAGCAGCTATATTAGCACCTTCATGGAAAAACTCACAAGTGTCACGTTATTATGTTGCTAAAAGTCCGGAAATGGTTGAAAAAGTATTATCATGTTTACCAGAATTTAATCAGAACAATGTAAAAAATGCACCAGTGCTTATTGTTACAGCTATTGTTCTTGATCGTTCTGGCTACAATAAAGATGGCACACCTTCTAATGAATTAGGTAATGGCTGGGGCTATTATGATTGTGGCTTACATAATATGAATCTTATTTTAAAAGCAACTGATTTAGGTTTGTCAACATTGATTATGGGAATAAGAGATGGGCAAGCATTAAAAGAAGTGTTTGATATACCTGATGGGCAAAGTGTTGTGAGTGTTATTTCTTTAGGCTATGGGGATATTGATCCACAAATGCCAAAACGTAAGACGATTGAAGATATTGCCGTTATTAAATAAGGAATCTGAATTTTTCAGATTCCTTTATTTATAAAATGCGATTGCTGTTGCAATTTGCTGTTCAGTTGGTTCAAAACCAAATGATACATAAGTTACAGTATTATCATTTTTGATAAGTAATAGAGTGATGATATTATCCTCATAAACATATGTTACATTATCCTGAGTTTGATAATCTTCCACGTCACTAGTGACTTCATATATATATTCTTCAGCAAAACTATTGCTATTAAAGTGGTATTCCTTGATATAAAGAATATAATCATCATCGGCAACTTCTAATGAAATATAAGAATTTTTAGCGATAAATCCACAATAGCTTTGCGTTGTTAATTCACTGGTGCTATCAATATTGAGGTTTGATAATGTAAGAAATTGATGTTGCTGTTGATTAAAACTTTTACCATTAGTAAAATCCTCGAGTAGGCCACCACCAATAAATAAAGCACAAATGATAACTAACATAAGATAGATTCTCCTTAAAGTTTTAATCCTATCGTTAGGTATATCAATTTGATCATTAGGAAGTTGCTCATCTAGTTTTTTCATATATTCTTTATTAAAATAAGTACGAAACATAAAAATGATACATAATACAATGAGACCTAAATAAAAAAATACAATGCCATAGCTTAATAAAGCATTAATTCTTAAATTAACTGATAAAAAATAAACGAATAACACACTACCTAAAAGAGCAGCCGTAAATAGTCCTTCATATCTGGTTTTTTTACTTTTATTAAGTATCGGTTTTGGCATATGATTGATATCAATAGGATGATCACCAATAAAAACATACATTCCTTTTTTAGCATAAGCTGGCTGATAATTCTCATCTAAATATTTATCAAATAATTCTTGACGACTGTTCATTTTTTCATTACGTGTTTTACCTGTCATACTAAAAAAATCGATTTTATAATAAACTTTTTTATCCGTTTTTTTAAATAAACTTAAAAAAGAAAGATCATCACAATAGTATCCTTCATTGCCTAACTTATTCAATTTATCCTGTAATAATTGATATTCATAAGGTTTATAATTTATAATATGTAATTGATATTTCAATTGAGTCACCGCTTTCGTTTGGTATTATAGCAAAATCTTTCGCTTTTGTATACTTCTTTTCTTTTTGAATGTTAAGAATAAGTAAAGATAATATTAAGTGAATGTTAAATTCTTCTATGATTTTAAAACGTTTTCATGTATAATATTATCAGCTTATGTAAATAAAGGAGGATCATTCATGAGCACAACGATAGTGTTCTCGCTTCTTGGCGGGTTAGGTTTGTTTCTATACGGCATGAGGATGATGAGTGACTCACTGACAAATGTGGCTGGCGCTAAAATGCGTTCAATCTTAGAAAAAATGACTAAGAATACAATAATTGGTGTTGCTGTTGGAGCAGCTTTTACCGCTGTTATCCAATCATCATCTGCTGCTACTGTTTTAGTTGTGAGTTTTGTCAATGCAGGATTAATGAACCTAAATGAAGCTATCGGTATTATCATGGGGGCTAATATCGGTACAACAATTACAGGACAATTGATGGCGTTTAAGCTTTCAGATATTGCACCTTTATTTGTATTAACAGGTGTTATTATGATTATGTTTTGTAGAAGTGCAAATTTACAAAAAATAGGGGAAGTAATTTTAGGATTTGGTATTTTATTTGTAGGACTTGGAACAATGTCTTCTTCTATGGAGTCAATGAAAGACTCAGCATTAGTGGTTAATACTTTGACATCGCTTAAGAATCCTTTGCTGGCATTATTAATAGGATTGATATTTACAGCTGTTATCCAATCATCATCGGCAACTGTAGGTGTTATTATGGTTTTGGCATCGCAAGGATTGTTAAGTTTGGAGATTTGTTTTTATATTACTTTAGGATGTAATATTGGCTGTTGTATTTCTGCTTTGCTAGCATGCATTGGTGGTAAGAAAAACGCTAAACGTGCAGCTTTAATACATTTATTAATTAATATTATTGGAACTGTTGTTATGGCTATCTTATTTGCTTTATTTATGCCACAAATTAAATATGGTATCATGGCTATTACAGGATCACAAAATTTAACAGGTGATGCCTTGAATGCCTTAATGGCTAGAAATGTGGCTAATGCCAATACGATTTTTAAATGTTTTCAGATTCTTATTTGTTTCCCAATTACTAAATGGATTATTAAAGCAACTTATATCATTATTCCAGGTGAGGATGAAGAAAAAGAATTTAGTGTACAATATATAGATAATCGCAGGAAATATTCACCTGCTACAGCTATTCCCCAATGTACCCATGAAATAGAAAGAATGGCTAATATTGCTAGGGATAATTTGAATTTGGCTGTAGAATCATTGTTAAATTTAGATATTTCTAAGGTTGAGGAAATTGATACTAATGAGAATCATATAGATTTCTTGAATCGTGAGATTTTTGAATATTTGAACCGTATTAATCAATCCATGCTACCAACGGAAGATGCGGAAATGATTGGACCGATGTATCAGGTTATTACAGATGTGGAGCGTATTGGAGATATTGCTAAAACTGTTGGTAATATCACTGAAACTTGTTGTAAAAAACAATATAAATTAGATGAGTCTCATAAAGAGGATATTAAACAGTTACTAACTTTAGTTGATGAAGAATTTGTATTAAGTATTGAAATGTTTACTCATAAATCTTTTGAACATCTCAATCGTATCTTAAAATTAGAGGATGAAGTAGATTAAAAAGAAAAGAAACTGCAAAAAACATATCAACGCGATATAAAGCGCAGGATTGCCAAGCCTAGGGAAGGTATGCTTTATTCTGATTTAGTTGCCTCATTAGAAAGAATTGGTGATCATGCAACAAATATTGCTTTCTCTATTTTAAATGATGATACAGAAGAAGTCAGAGAATTATTAGAAGAAGAACATGTTGGTACGATAGAAGATGTTTTATAATTCTTTAAATTATGCTATAATACATATGGGTGATAAATATGACTTTTGTATATATCATATTAGGTATTGTTTTCATAGCTTTAGCGATATTTTTCTTAGATTATCGTGAAAGAATGACAAAGAATATTAAATTGATTAAAGATTATAAAAATGAAGTTGAAAATTTAAATAAGCAAATTGATGAAGTCAGTCATACCTTAAAAAGTATGGAAGAACCATTGTCTAAGATTTCCAGTACTTCGCAAAAAATATTAAAAAAGAATGGCTAAATAAGAAAAGTTTTTGATACTTTTCTTATTTTATTTATCACTTATTTTTATTTGCATGTTCTATTGAAATGGGTTATAATGTCATAGGTCTTGAAAGGATGTGATTGTATGAATATTCGAATAGATAATGAAGCAAGTGAACCGTTATCGAAATTTTTATCATGCAAAAATATCTTGGAGGGATTACTATGGAAAAAATTGAAGAATTAGAATTACAAATAAAAAAGCTTCTAGAAGAAAATGAATATCATGAAATTAGAGAATTATTAGAAGATCTTAATGAAGCTGATATTGCCGAAATCATTGAAACAATTGAAAATCGAAAAGATGTTGTGAGAATCTTTAGATTATTATCTAAAGATAGTGCTGCTGAAGTATTTGCCCATATACCTGTTGATTATGAGCAAATGATTATTGAATCCTTAACTGACCGAGAAACAAATAAGATTATGAGTGAAATGTATTCAGACGATGCAGCTGATATGTTAGAAGAAATGCCTGCTAATGTTGTTAAAAAAATATTATCTTCTTGTGATAAAGAAACAAGAGCTGATATTAATTCATTATTACAATATCCTGAAGATTCAGCGGGCAGTGTGATGACAGTGGAATTTGTTTCTTTACGTGCATATATGCGCGTAAGTGAAGCTATTGAACGTATTCACAAAGTTGGTCAGGATAAGGAAACTATTAATACTTGTTATGTCACTGATGCTAAAAAGCATTTATTGGGTGCTTTATCTTTACGTGAAATTATATTAGCAAATGCTGATGATGTTTTAAATGATATAATGGAAGATAATATTATTTCAGTTCATACTTTAGAAGATCAGGAAGAAGTGGCAAGACAATTCCAAAAATATGATTTTTATGCTATGCCTGTTGTTGATAATGAAAATAGATTAGTAGGAATCATTACTGTTGATGATGTTATGGACATCATGGAAGAAGAGGCAACTGAAGATATCGAAATGATGGCTGCTATTACCCCAACTGATCAGCCATATATGAAAACTAGTGTATTAGATACTTATAAAAAACGTATTCCATGGTTGCTACTATTGATGTTATCAGCAACTATTACTGGTAAAATTATTACAGGTTTCGAAGAAGCTTTAGCTGCTTATGTGGTGTTAACAGCTTTTATACCTATGTTAATGGATACTGGTGGTAATAGTGGCTCACAGGCTTCGGTTTCTATTATTCGTGCTTTATCTTTGGATGAGTTAGAGTTTGCTGATTTACCTAGAGTTATTTGGAAAGAGTTTAGAGTATCCATTATGTGTGGCATAACATTAGCATTTTGTAATTTTTTTAAAATTCTACTTATTGATCAAACATCAGTATTGGTAGCAGCTGTTGTTTGCATTTCTTTATGCATTACAATTATATGTGCTAAAATTGTTGGATGTTCATTACCAATGATTGCTAATAAGATTGGTTTTGATCCAGCAGTCATGGCCAGTCCATTTATTACTACAATTGTTGATGCTATATCTTTATTAGTTTATTTTAATGTAGCAACGACACTACTTGGACTATAAAAAATGTTGTGATTGTCGTTATTTGTGTTATAATAGGTAAGATTATGAATGAGGTGGAAGTATAATGTCGAAACAAGTATTTAATTTAGATTTTTATGGAAAGAAATTTTCTATTGAAACAGGAGAATTAGCAAAGCAGGCTAATGGCTCTGTGCTCGTAAGATATGATGATACAGTAATTTTATCTACTGTATGTGCTGGAAAAGAACCAAAAGATGTTGATTTTTTCCCTTTAACTGTTACATATGAAGAGAAACTTTATTCTGTTGGTAAAATTCCTGGAGGATTTTTAAAACGTGAAGGAAGACCTAGTGAGCATGGAACTTTAACTGCACGTATGATAGATAGACCAATTAGACCTTTATTTGCAGACGGATTTAGAAATGAAGTACAAGTTGTTAATACAGTTTTATCTGTTGATCAAAGTGCTTCTCCTGAAATGGCTGCAATGCTTGGCGCATCACTCGCTTTATGTATTTCTGATATTCCTTTTAATGGACCAATCGCGGGTGTTAATGTCGGTTTAATTGACGGTGAATTTACAATTAATGCTGGTCCTGAACTGATGGAAAAAAGTTTAATTAATCTAGAAGTAGCTGGTACTAAAGAAGCTATTAATATGGTCGAAGCTGATGCTAAAGAAGTTGATGAAGATACCATGCTTAATGCATTATTGTTTGGCCATGAAGCTATTAAAGAATTAATTGCTTTTGAAGAAGAAATCGTTGCAGCATGTGGTAAAGAAAAGATTGAAATTCCATTATTTGAATTGGATCAAAGTATTGTTGATGAAGTAACAAATCTTGCCAAGGAGCGTATGATTAAAGCGGTGTCTATTCCTGGTAAATTAGAAAGATATGGTGCTATTGATGATTTAAACGCTGAAATTGAAGCTTTATTTGAAGAAAGAGAATATCCAGATTTAGAAACACATGATTCTACAATGAAACAAGTCAAGATGGTTATGCATGACTTAGAAAAAGATGAAGTCAGAAGACTTATTACGGAAGATAAAATCAGACCAGATGGCAGAAAGATAGATGAAGTAAGACCATTAGATTCACAGGTTGATATTTTACCTCGTGTTCATGGCTCAGCATTATTTACCCGTGGAGAAACTCAGGTTTTATCAGTTTGTACATTAGGAGCATTAGGAGAGCATCAAAAAATCGATGGTTTGGGTTTAGAGGATCAAAAACGTTTTATGCATCATTATAATTTCCCACCATATTCTGTTGGTGAAACTGGACGTATGGGATCACCAGGAAGAAGAGAAATAGGTCATGGTGCTTTAGGTGAAAGAGCTTTAGCTCAAGTTATTCCTAGTGAAGATGAGTTCCCATATACTATTCGTTTAGTCTCTGAAGTATTGGAATCTAATGGATCATCATCACAAGCTTCTATTTGTGCATCTTCTATGGCATTAATGAGTGCAGGCGTACCTATTTCTAATCCAGTTGCAGGAGTTGCAATGGGACTTGTTAAAAAAGGTGATGATTATACAATCTTGACTGATATTCAAGGAATGGAAGATCATTTAGGAGATATGGATTTCAAGGTTGCTGGTACTAAGAATGGTATCTGTGCATTACAAATGGATATTAAGATTGATGGTATTACTAAAGAAATATTACAAGAAGCTTTGGCACAAGCTAAAGTAGGACGTGCACAAATCATGGAAAATATGTTAAGTGCTATTAGTGAACCACGTAAAGAATTAAGCCCATATGCACCTAAAGTTTATATGATGCATATTGATCCTGATCAAATTAAAGATGTTATTGGCAGTGGTGGTAAAACTATTAATGAAATCATTGAAAAGTCTAATGATGTGAAAATTGATATTGATCAGGATGGTCGTGTAACAATTTATCATTATGATCAAGAAGCTATTAACACAGCTGCTAAGTTGATTGAAAATATTTGTCGTAAGGCTCAAGTTGGTGAAATCTATGATGGTAAAGTTGTCCGTGTTGAAGATAAATATGCTTTTGTAGAATTATTTCAAGGTACTAATGGTTTCTTACATGTCGCTGATGTCGCTCATGAACGTGTAAATAAAGTTTCAGATGTTTTAAAACTAGGTGATATTGTTAAAGTTAAAGTTATTAAAATTACAGATAAAGGGGTTAATGTATCTCGTAAGGCATTATTACCCAAACCAATTCGTCAAAAGGAAAATAAAAAATGATTATTTTAGCATCTAACTCACCTAGACGCAAAGAATTATTAAAAAAACATGGCATCGCATTCATTGTCGATGCCTCTTCTATTGATGAGTTTTTAGATGAAAATCTTGATATTGAGGAAAGATTAATAAATCTGGCAGCCCAAAAAGCTTATCCGATTCATCTTAAATATCCAAATGATATTGTGATAGGTGCAGATACAATTGTTTATCATCATAATACTATCATAGGTAAACCATTAGATAAAAATGATGCAAGAAATATATTATTGTCACTTTCAAATGATAAACATCGCGTTTATAGTGCAGTCGCTATTTACTATGGTGATGATATTGATTTTTTTATCGATTATACTGATGTTTACTTCAAAAATATTGAATTTTATTTAGATCAATATTTACAAGGCAAAGAATGGGAAGATAAAGCAGGGGCATATGCTATTCAAGGTTGTGCTAGTATATTTGTTGATCATATTGATGGAGACATTGAAACTGTGATTGGATTACCCACAAGTAGAGTCATTCAATCACTAATAAATCATGGAGGTTTATAATGATTGAAGAATTAATACAAAATGGAGACTATTTAGAAGCTTTATCTTATTTAACAGACTTAAATGATGAACAGACACGTTATTTAAGATTAGTATGTCTTATTGGCTTACAAGAATATCAACAAGTTAAAGAAGAAGGCATGTATGCCAAAGCGCATGCTAAAGATACATATTATGATGTTGTTTCGATGTATGTTACAGCCTTAAAAGAATTACAGGAATTTGAAGAAGCCATTGATATACTTATCGAAGAATTATCTATGCCTTATATTCCCTATGAATATGAAAGCATCTTTAATGCTGCTTATGATCAGATTTTATTAGATAAACAGGAAGCACGTTATGAATTAGAAAGTAAGAATCAAATATTTTCAATTGCAGAAATTGAACAATTATTAAAAAATAAAGAATGCAATGATGAACTCATTTATATGGCATTAGATCAATTACAACAATTAAATATTCGTCTTATTATACCTACTGTTAGAGAGTATCTTATGGATCCAAGACAAGATTTTTTTGTTAAAACATTATTATTAGAAATACTTGTTGATCAGCAGGTTGATGATGAATTTGAAGTAGAAAAATTTGGAGAATATTATGATTTAAATCCTGTATTTCAACCTTTAGTTTTAGAACAAAATGCTTACCAGGGTATTGGCCATTATTTAGAAAAAAACATTGAAGATGAAAATCCATCATTATATCAACAGTGTTTAGACTATTTAGAATATTATCTTTATTCTATTTATCCATCACAAATTTATGATGATGATTATCGTATTATTGCAGCAACAATTCATTATTATGTAGCCACTTTACAATCGATAGAAATAGATGAAGAAGATATAGAAATTATGTATTATTGTACAATGGAAGAGATTGAAAAAATGAAATTGACCTTTAATCGTATTGAAGTTATATAAATGCACATCGGTGCATTTTTTTGTTAAAGGTTGGAATTTATGATGAAATTTATAAAAATATAGAGTTTAAGAGATGATTCTTTGACAAAGCAAGAAAAATGTGATATAAATGCGATATATATAATTCACTACTTAGCTAGTAAATGGGGCATATGAGTTCTGTATGCAAATTTTAGCACTCTTGCAATTAGAGTGTTAAAAAATGTTGCATTATTTATGTGTTTCATGTATAATAAGCATGTTAAAAATGGAGGACGTTTAAATGGAAACAGTTTGTAACAAACTAGAAAATTGCCAAGTTGAAATTGTTGCAACTTATGAAGGTGATCAATGGAAGAATGCACAAAAGAAAGCATTAAACAAATTAGCAAAACAAGTTAAGATTGATGGATTTAGAGAAGGTCATGCACCTGCCAGAATGGTTAAAGCTAGAATTGGTACGGCAAGAATTTTAGAAGATGCAGTTGATGTTATTTTAAAAGATTGCTATGATGATATTTTTACTAAAAATGAAATTGCTCCTGTCGGACAGCCACAGGCTAATGTAGAGGAAATGACTGAGGAAGTTTTAAAACTTAAATTTTCTGCTACAGTTGCTCCAGAGGTTGAACTCGGACAATATAAAGGTTTAGATGTTGTTAAAGAAGTTGCTGAAGTAACTGAAGATGAAATTAATGATGAATTGAAGAATTATCAACAACAGTTTGCTGAATTACTTATTAAAGAAGAAGGCACTGTAGAAAATGGTGATAGTGTCGTTATCGATTATGAAGGATTTAAAGATGATGTTCCTTTTGATGGTGGAAAAGCTGAAAATTATACACTTGAAATTGGTTCTGGATCATTCATTCCTGGTTTCGAAGAACAAATTATTGGTATGAGTATTGATGAAGAAAAAGATTTAAATCTTACTTTCCCAGAAAATTATGCAGCTGAAGATTTAGCTGGCCAGGAAGTTGTGTTTAAAGTAAAATTACATGAAATTAAAACAAAAGTATTACCTGAAATTGATGATGAATTAGCTAAAGATATTAATCGTGATGGAATTGAAACTTTAGATGATTTAAAAGTATACATTACTGAACAAATTAAGAATAGAAAGCAAAATGAAATGGATCAGAAATTCTATTCTGATTTGCGAGACGCTTTATTAGAAGCTACACCTATTGATGTACCTGATGTTATGATTGACACACAATTAGATTCTATGATGAATGAAGTTGAACAAAGTTTATCACAACAAGGTATGACATTAGAAATGTATGCACAATTTACTGGTAAGACAAAAGATGATTTGAAAGAAGATATGAAAGAAGAAGCTGAAAAGCGTGTCAAATATAATCTTATTGTAGATGAAGTTGTTAAAGCTGAAAATATTGAAGTCAGTGATGAGGATGTTGAAAAGTATTTTGAAGATATTTCTGCATATTATGGAAACAGTGTCGATGAAATGAAAAAGATATTTGCTAATAATATGGATGCAGTTAAAGCTGATATTGCAGCAACAAAAGCTTCAGAACTCATTGAAAATAGTATTGGTGATAATGCTGAATAGTATTATTCAAATAGGATGTTGAAACAATTTCATCTTTGTAGAGGAGGTAAGTGATTATGGAAGAAGTAGATATTGTCGTAGATTTACCTGTCATTTGTACAAGAGGAGTAATTGTTTTTCCTGAACATGAAGTTTCTTTAGATGTTGGTAGAGGTTTTAATCTTAAAGCTATAACAAAAAGTATTAATGAATTTGATGAAAATATTGTTATGGTTTCACAAATGAATCCTATTGATGAAAAAATTGATTATGATCATATTTATAAATATGGGACATTATGTAAGATTAAAAGACGCATCAAAAGAGATAATCATGGAACAATTAAGTTAACTGTTGAGGGACAAAAACGTGTGCAAATTCTAAATATTGTAGAAAATGACGATTGTCGTTATGCCAAAACAAAATATTTAGAAGATATTTATGGTGATAAAAATGAAGAAATTGCCTTAGTACGTAAAATTTCTGAAAGTATGAAAAATATGGGACGTAATCTACAAATGTTCCCTCGTGAAGTTTTTACGAATATTTCTCAAAGTAAAAATATGAATGCTGGCGCCTTGGCTGATACGATTGGTCATTATATCAATGTAGAGATACCTACTAAGCAAAAAATATTAGAAGAATGTGATGTTAATAAACGTCTTCTTTTGGTGTTGGCTAGTATGGAAGAAGAAAAGGTTATTAATGA
This sequence comes from Erysipelotrichaceae bacterium, assembly GCA_021201655.1. Classification (GTDB taxonomy): domain Bacteria; phylum Bacillota_I; class Bacilli_A; order Erysipelotrichales; family Coprobacillaceae; genus JAJQDJ01. Next base: position 57,230 of record JAJQEL010000026.1, read on the forward strand.
ATTAGAAGAAAAAATTAATTCTAGAGTTAAAGAGAGCATTGATGAAAATCAAAAAGAATATTACCTAAGAGAAAAGCTTCATGCTATTAATGAAGAATTAGGAGATACACCTAATAAAGAAGATGATACAGATTACATACGTCAGGAAATTGAAAGTAAGCCTTATCCACAACATGTTAAAGATAAACTTAATGAAGAATTAAAACGTTATGATATGATGCCTGCTGCTTCAAGTGAGGCAAATGTTGTGAGAACGTATATTGATTGGATGATGAAGGTTCCTTGGTATGAAGAAACCGAAGATAATCAGGACATAAGTGAAGTAGAAAGAATTCTAGAAGAAGACCATTATGGATTGGAAAAACCAAAAGAAAGAATCGTTGAACATTTGGCAGTTAAACAAATGACAAATTCTTTAAATGCACCAATCATCTGTTTAGTTAGTCCGCCAGGTACTGGTAAAACTTCTATTTCAAAGTCAATCGCCAGAGCTTTAGGTAGAAAGTTCGTCAAAGCATCGCTGGGTGGGGTTCGTGACGAAGCTGAAATTAGAGGCTTCCGTAGAACATATTTAGGTTCTATGCCTGGTCGTATTATTCAAGGAATGAAGAAAGCTGGAGTTGTAAATCCTGTCTTCTTATTAGATGAAATTGATAAGATGGCTAGTGATTATAAAGGTGATCCTGCGAGTGCTATGCTTGAAGTTTTAGATCCTGAACAAAACTCTTTCTTTTCTGATAACTATATTGAAGAACCATATGATTTATCAAAGGTTTTGTTTATTGCTACTGCAAATGATTTAGGAGGCATTCCTGAACCTTTACGTGATCGTTTGGAGATTATTGAACTTTCTTCTTATACAGAACAAGAAAAGCTGGAAATTGGTAAACGTCATTTACTCAAAAAGCAATTAGATTTACATGGTTTAAAAGCTGAACAATTACAATTTAGTGACGATGCGTTAATGTATATTATTAGACATTATACTAGAGAAGCAGGAGTCCGTCAGTTAGAAAGATTAATTGCTCAGGTATGTCGAAAAGCAGTATTAAAGATATTAAAAAATACAGATTTACAATTATTAATAGAAACTTCTGATTTAGAAGAATATCTTGGTAAAGCACCATATGATCACACAAAGAAATTGGATAAACCACAAGTTGGTGTTGTTACTGGTATGGCTTATACACAATATGGTGGAGATATTTTACCAATCGAAGTGAATCATTTTGATGGATCAGGACAATTTATTATTACTGGTCAATTAGGTGATGTTATGAAAGAATCTGCATCCATTGCATTAGATTACATGAAAGCCAATCGTAAAAAATATGGCTTAGAAAATATAGCTTTTGATAAAGAAGATATTCATATTCATGTACCCGAAGGTGCAGTTAAAAAGGATGGTCCTAGTGCAGGTGTTACGCTGACAACAGCTATTTTATCAGCTTTTAGTAATCGCCCTGTTAGAGATGATGTGGCGATGACTGGTGAAATTACATTGCATGGTGAAGTATTGCCTATTGGTGGCTTGAAAGAGAAATCAATATCTGCTCATCGTAGTGGTATTAAAACAATTATTATTCCAAAAGATAATGAAAAAGATATTGATGATATACCAGAATCTGTTCAAAAAGATTTGAATATTGTTTTAGCTGATCATATTGATACAGTTTTAGAAAACGCATTAGTAAAATAAGGATAGTCATAACTATCCTTTTTTTGGAGGTAATTATGTATAAAGTAAACAAATCGCAATATATATTATCAGCTGCCTGGAAATCGCAATGGCCTAATCACGATTTACCTGAAGTATGTTTGGCAGGACGTAGTAATGTGGGCAAATCTTCATTGATTAATACTATTTGTCATCATAATGGATTAGCTAAGGTTTCGGGAACACCAGGAAAAACGCGAACACTCAATTTTTTTAATATTAATGATGAAATCTGCCTGGTTGATGTTCCTGGCTATGGCTATGCCAAGGTTAATGATAAAATAAAAGAAAGTTTTGGTGAAATGATTGATACTTATCTTAGACAAAGAAAAAATTTACGTGGTCTTATTCTCATTGTTGATTATCGTCATAAACCAACACAAGATGATATACAAATGTATAATTATGCTAAGTATTATGAGATTCCCGTTATTATAGTTGCTACAAAAGAAGATAAACTTAAACGTAATGATTTAAAAAAGAATGAAAAGTTGATTAAGCAAACTTTAAATTTTGATAATAATGATATTTTTATAGCATTTTCTGCTTTAAAAAAACTTGGTGTTGATGATTTATGGGATGCGATATTTAACCTTATTGATTAAGAAGGAAGATTCCTTCTTTTTTTCATAAATGAGTTTATTTTTCATATAGTATAACAGGAGGTATGATGATGCAAAAAATTTATTTAAATAAATTAGTCGATTTAAATCATCAATTAAAAGAACTCATTTCTATATCGGTTGATGATTCTATACATTATCAGTTGGAAAACGATGGTATGCGTGCATTAGGGGCTATTATTATTAATGGAGAATATAAAGATGATCATGGAAACTCTCATTTCCAGGAATCTATTGATTTAGATATTTTAGCTTCTTTTGATAAAATAATTGATAAACGTGAATTCCATGTTAAAGTTGAAGATTTTGACTACACATTAAATGATGGTAATTTATCACTTATTATTCAAGCATGTATTTATGGTGTTAAAGATGATGATGATCGCTTAATTGAAACAGCTTATGAAGATAGCGAAGAGGATGTTGTTAAGGAAATAGAGAATGTTTTAAAAGAAGAAGGCATGTCAGAAAAAAATGTTAAAGATTTTAGGACCGAAAAAATAAAAGTTATCGAAAATATTAATGAAGATGATATTGATGATGAAGATATAGGTACTTATTATTTATATGTTATTAGTGATGGTGATAATTATCAGACTATTGCTAATCATTATCATATCAATGAAGAATTATTGAAAAATTATAACCATAATCAAGCCCTTTCTACTGGCAGTATTATCATTATTCCTTATGTCGCATGAAAGAGCTAATTTATCAATATTATCAAATTGATGTTATTGGTATTATTAAAATATCGGATCGTGTTTTTAAAATAAAGTCATATAATGATTTCTATGTGGCAAAGATTGTTAATAACTATGAATTAGAGAAGATATTTTATAATATAGATGCTATGCAAATAAATGTTTTGGTAAAAGTATTATTAAATATAAAACGACAATATCTTACATCATATAAGCATCAATATATTTATTTGATGCCGTTTCTAGAAAATAAAAATGATATACCAGTTGAAATAAAAATTAAAAAATATTTTGAACTTATTGCTTATTTGCATAATCAATCTTTTTATACAATAAAAGTTAATGATCAATATTTTCAACAATTATATGAAGATTTATCAAAAATCATTCAAGAAAGATTTAACTATTATCAACAATTGATTTTAAAATATGAAAAAATTTCTTTTCGTTCACCAAGTCAATGGTATTTTATAATGAATTATCATCATTTATATGAAGCCTTAGAAAACTCGCATAATTATCTAAGGCAATTTATTGATTTAACGAATGATTATACAGATATGCGAATTTGTTTCAACTATCAAAATTTTGATTTAGCACATGTTTTAATGAAGCCTTATTGTCTTTTAGCGATAGATCATATTTGTATGCAAATGCCCATATTTGATTTGTATAGTGTTTTTGAAAATGAGAAATTCTCTTTGTTTAATGAAGATATTTTATGGGCAACCTATTTTCAATTGATAACCTTAAAGAACCATGAAAAAATACTATTGAAATGCTTGTTATATATGATACCTTGTATAGAATTTACAAATGATGAAATAGATAATATTCTTTTATTGACAAAATTATTGACTTATATTGAAGAAGTTGACCATTTTATTCGTCAAATATGATTGACTTTAATATTAAGCTTTGTTAAAATAGATTTACGTTGATGAGGAGGAGTACATTTGCTAATCCGATAGAGAGTCTTACGTTGCTGGAAGTAAGATGGATGAATAAATGGAAGGTAGCCTCGGAGTATGTTGACTGAAATTAAGTAAGTAAACACGTATAGCTGCGTTAAAGTTTTGAGGTATGCAGATGCATATAAATTAAGGTGGTACCACGAACATTCGTCCTTATACGAATGTTTTTTTTAATGAAAGGAGAAAAAATGAAAACATCACATCTTATAGTTTGGGTTATTTCGGGTATAATTTTATTTATTTTGGGTTATTTTCTTTTGAGAAGGCTACGAGCTAACAAAGCCGATGAAAGAGAAGAACAGGTTCAATTAGCTATTAAGCAGGATGATTATAAATATTTGAAACCAGGTATTTTAGATGAAATTCCTGAAAATGATATTTTGACAGCTGTTTTATTTCATTGCATGCGCAAGGAAGATGAAGATATTGAAAATGATACAGATACTTTTAATGAAAGTGAAAATGTAGTCTATAGTATTTATCAGCTTTCTCAGACAGTTTCTGGAAAACATGGTAATATTCATAGCTTTTTTATAAGTCCATCAACTAAAAAATATATTGATATTATTGTTGATGCATTTAAAAAAGTTGGCGCTATTGATTTGGCAGAACTAATGACGGCGGCAAGATATTTTTCACAAATTATTGAAGATGAAAATTATGTTGAAGATCCTGAAAAGGAAGAAGAGATAATGGGTATTTATGCAAATTATAATTATTCAGATTATACGAATGAATTTGCAACATTAGTTTCTACTACAAATTTGCAAAATAAGCTTTATCAATTTGTTTTAGATCATAAAGAAGATTTCTATGATTATGATCATGATTTTTCCGCTGATGAAATGAATGATATTGATGATGAAACAGATGAAGAAGTAACTGAGTAAAAATGGAGAGGAGTTTATATGAAAGAGTTAGCAAGTAAATACAATCACACACTTGTTGAAGAGGGTAAATATAAAAATTGGATTGATAAAAAATATTTTGAAGCTGGCGATATTTCTAAAAAGCCTTATTGTATTGTTATACCACCGCCAAATGTTACTGGTAAATTGCATTTAGGGCATGCTTGGGATACAACTCTTCAGGATATGATTATTCGTTATAAACGTATGCAGGGTTATGATGTATTATGGCTTCCTGGTATGGATCATGCTGGTATAGCTACACAGGCAAAAGTTGAGGCAAGACTTAGAGAAGAAGGTATTTCGCGTTATGATTTGGGTAGAGAAAAATTTTTGGAACAAGCCTGGGCATGGAAAGAAGAATATGCATCAATTATTCGTAGTCAATGGGAAAAGTTAGGTTTATCCTTAGATTATTCAAAAGAAAGATTTACTTTGGATGAAGGTTTAAGCGACGCTGTTAAGACTGTATTTGTGACTTTGTATGAAAAAGGCCTTATTTATCAAGGTGAGCGTATTATAAACTGGGATCCTGTGCAACGCACAGCGTTATCAAATATCGAAGTTATTCATAAGGAAATTGAAGGTCACATGTATTATTTCAATTATCAGGTTGTAGAGACAGGTGAAACTTTAGTTATCGCAACTACTAGACCAGAAACTATGTTTGCCGATCAAGCCATATTTGTCCATCCTGATGATTCTAGATATACTCATCTTATAGGTAAACATGCTATCAATCCTGCCAATGATGAAGCATTGCCTATTATGGCTGATAGTTATATTGATATGAGTTTTGGTACGGCTGTTATGAAATGTACCCCAGCACATGATCCTAATGACTTTGCTTTAGCTAAAAAATACAATTTAAAAATGCCTATTTGCATGAATGATGATGGTACTATGAATGATCTTTGTGGCAAATATGAAGGTATGGATCGTTTTGTCTGTCGAGAAGAATTAGTAAAAGATTTTGAATCACGTGGCGTTGTTGATCATATTGAAGTCCATAAACATATGGTTGGTCATAGTGAACGTAGTGGGGCTATTGTAGAACCATACTTATCAAAACAATGGTTTGTTAAAATGAAACCTTTAGCTGAAGCTGCTTTAGCAAATCAGGACACTGATACAAAAGTTAACTTTGTGCCACCACGTTTTGAAAAAACTTTTAAGAACTGGATGGAAAATATTGAAGATTGGTGTATTTCCAGACAATTATGGTGGGGACATCAAATCCCTGCCTGGTATCATAAAGAAACAGGTGAGGTTTATGTTGGCAAACTGCCACCTGCTGACATCGAAAACTGGAAACAAGATGAAGATGTTTTAGATACCTGGTTTTCTAGTGCTCTTTGGCCATTTTCTACGTTAGATTGGCCAAATACTGATAGTGAATTATTTAAACGTTATTTCCCTACTGATACATTAGTTACAGGTTATGATATTATTTTCTTCTGGGTATCTCGTATGATTTTCCAATCATTGGAATTTACTCATCAAAGACCTTTTAAAGATGTACTTATTCACGGCTTGATTCGTGATGAGCAAGGTCGAAAGATGTCTAAATCTCTTGGTAATGGCGTTGATCCTATGGATGTTATTGAGGAATATGGTGCTGATACATTACGTTTCTTTTTAACGACCAATTCTGCTCCAGGTATGGATTTGCGTTATAGTCCAGAAAAATTAGACGCGGCCTGGAACTTTATCAACAAAATATGGAATTCAGCCCGTTTTGTTTTAATGAATATTGATGAAGATATGAAGTATGAAGATTTGTCTTTTGATTATCTCAATTTATCTGATCAATGGATTCTAAATCGTTTGAATGAAGTAATACAAAATGTGGATGAAAATATGGACAAGTATGAATTTGTTAATGTTGGTAGTGAATTATATAGTTTTATTTGGGATGATTTTTGTTCATGGTATATTGAATTATCAAAAGTTCATTTGAATAGTGAAAATATACAGGAAAAACAAGCAACTCAAAATACTCTTGTATATGTTCTAAATGCCATTGTTCGTTTATTGCATCCATTTATGCCATTTGTAACTGAGGAAATTTATCAATCTATTCCTCATTTGCATGAATCAATTTGTATTTCTTCATGGCCTAAAATCAATGAGCAATTTACTAATACATCCATTAATGATCAATTCCAATATTTAATTGATATTATCAAGGGTATTCGTAATTTACGTGCACAGTATGTCATTAAAAATGCGATTGAAATGACCTATAGTATCCAAACACAGGATGCTGCTTTAGAAGATTTATTGAAGGATTTAACGCCATATATATATAAGTTATGTCATTCACGCTGTATTGGATATAATGTGGAAACGAGTGAAAATGTTGCGATTGAAACAATTAAAGGTGGAAATTCTCTAATTATTGAATTAGGTGATTATATTGATATGGAAGCTGAAAAGAAAAAACTTAATGATGAATTAAAGAAATTAGAAAGTGAAATTAAGCGCTGTGAAGGTATGCTTTCAAATCCTAATTTTGTCAATAAAGCACCTGCTACTAAGGTTCAATCAGAAAGAGATAAACTTGAAGATTATAAATCAAAGTATGAAACAGTTTCTAAAAAAATTAAAAGCATGTTATAAAAGTTCTCATTTTTGAGAACTTTTTTCTTTTAGATTATTTTTTATAAAAAACAATGGATTGATGGGAAAACTAAATAAATTTGCTTATAGTTTGTATTTTGCTGAATTAAAGAAATTTTTTTAATTTTTTTAAAAGAAAAAAAAGAAATATAGGAATTTTGAGCGTATATATAATAGTAGAGGGTATTGCTGTGGTCGTGTTCTAAGACCTTAAAAGGTGCAGAAGGTCAAATCAGGGAGGAACTTATATGAAAGAGTTATTATTAGAAGAACAATGTAATCTTCATGGTGGAAGTGTTATTAGTACTATGATTATTTATCTTCTTTTAGGAGCAGGTCTTTATAAGATCATTAAAAGTAGTTCAGGAAAACTATCTACACCAAAATTAGTGAGTACAGAATGGAAGTAATTGAATTTCAAGAGATGTAGAGGGTACAGTTATGGAGGAATAAAAATGAAAGAATGATATGATTCTCTAAAGTGAACAAAATAAATAATTAAAAGTTCACTAA
>JAJQEL010000019.1 GCA_021201655.1 Erysipelotrichaceae bacterium
TGTAACTGGGGCTAGCCCCATTGCAAGCTCCTGACTTCAGTCAGGAGTAGTTGACAAATTTAGTACACCAATGTACACCAAAAATACACTCTTTTTATAAGATACAAAACATTGATAGTTATGCATTGAGAATGGAATCATTATTAATTTGCTTCTTAAGATTGTTTAAGGCAACAAAATGAATTTGAAATTGGATATTCACATTATTAATTCATTATGAGACACTAGAATTTCTAGTGTTTTTATATCAAACTTGTTGCCGAGGAAACGAGTTTGATATATACTTGTTCACAAGGAAACAAGAGGCGATTATATGCATGAACAATTACAAAAGTTAATGAAAGAGCATTTAGATAAACAAGAATTACTCACCAAAATGACTGAAGCTGATATTTTACATGACTATGGTTATAGTGAAATACATACACTTATGGCTATTGGTGATTTAAAAGCACCAAATGTCACAAAAATATCAAAAAACATGGATATGAGTAAAGGTGGAGTTAGTAAAGTCATAAAACGATTAATATTACATGGTTTGATTGAAAGTTATCAGCAAGCTAATAATCATCAAAAAATCTTTTATAGATTAACTGATAAAGGACAAATATTCTATGAAGAACACAACAAATGTCATCAACAATATCTAGCTAGAGATGCTGTATTTCTACAACAATATAGTGAATCTGATCTCCAACAAATCGTTTCATTTATGTCTGCTTATAACCAATACTTAGATAACGAAATTCAAAAAAAAGAGTGAAAAACATGAATAAAGATCTAACAAATGGATCAGTCTTTCAAACTATTAGCTTATTTGCATTACCAATGTTGCTTGGTAATATATTATAACAAGCTTATAATGTTGTAGATACTTGGGTTGTAGGTCAATTTATCAGTTCCAATGCTCTAGCAAGTGTAGGGTCAGCTTATACGTTAATGACTTTTTTAACTTCAATTCTTATTGGATTAAGTATGGGTAGTGGAATTGTATTTTCATTATGTTTTGGTAGTCATGATGAAAAGAATCTTAAGAATAGTCTAAGTGCATCGTTTGTATTGATTGCTATAGTGATGATTCTTTTAACAATTATTCCTCTTATACTATTAAATAATATTGTTCAATGGCTCAATATACCAAATGAAATTATAGATATCACATCAACATATCTTCAAATTATCTTTTGTGGCATTCCAGCTGTATTTTTATATAACTATTTTGCAGCTTATTTAAAATCTATTGGTAATTCAGTTATGCCACTTATATTTTTAGGTGTTTCTACAATAATCAATATAGTTTTAGACTTATTCTTTGTAGTAATATGTCATTTTGGTATATCGGGTGCAGCTTATGCAACTATTATCGCTCAATATATATCAGGGATAGGTATTACTTTATATGTATTACAACATCATCCAATAGTACGTAGAGCTTTAACCCATATTCAATTCCACAAGTCGCATCTTCAACAAATTGCAAGTTATTCCATATTCACTTGTTTACAACAAACTGTTATGAATTTAGGCATCCTAATGGTACAAGGTTTAGTGAATAGTTTTGGGACAACAATTATGGCTGCTTTTGCAGCAGCTGTGAAAATAGATTCATTTGCTTATATGCCAGCTCAAGAATATGGTAATGCCTTTTCAACTTTTGCTGCGCAAAATGTAGGTGCTTCTAAAAAAGATAGAGTTATGCAAGGTATCAAATGTGCTATTTTCACTATAATTATCTATTGTAGCATAGCATCATTGGTTTTATGGTTTATGGCTAAACCACTCATGCAAATATTTGTAGATGCTAATGAATTAGGAATTATCAATGCAGGTATTCAATATTTGCATATTGAAGGAGCCTTTTATATTGGTATTGGATTATTGTTCTTCTTTTATGGTTTGTATCGAGCACTTGGAAAACCAGAAATGTCACTAGTATTAACAATCATTTCTTTAGGTACAAGAGTTGTTTTAGCTTATAGCATTTCACCATATGTTGGTGTAACAGCTATTTGGTGGGCCATACCTATAGGATGGATATTAGCTGATGCCACGGGATTTATCTATTTTATGATTAAGAAAAAACAAATATTTGAATCTATATCAAACTAGTATTGCCCAGGCAATACTTTTTTTGCCAATAAAACTTGTCAAAACATATTGACAAGTAAACTTGGCTATGATAATATAAAGATGCAAAGAAAACTTGGCAAAGGAGAATGTACAATGGATAAACAAGATATAGAAATGTTTGATGTATTAGATGAAGATGGACATAAAACCGGGGAACAAATTAATAGAAGAGTTGCTCATGAAAAAGGTATTTTACATGGTGCTAGTCATATCTTTGTCTATAGAGTTAAAAACAATAAAATAGAAGTATTACTACAAAGAAGAAGTAGCAATAAAGATAGTTTTCCTAATTGTTTGGATACATCATCAGCAGGACATGTTGAAGCAGGCATGAATTTCGATGATACAGCTTTAAAGGAATTAAGAGAAGAACTAGGTATTATTGTAGATGCAAGTGAAATACATTTTGAATATAAAATGAGATATGCTAGTATTGATGAATTTTATGGTGAGATATTTAATAATCAGGAGATTATTTATATTTATACATTAAAGAAAGATATAGAAGTTAGTGATTTAAAACTTCAAACAGAAGAAGTATCAGATGTTGTTTGGTTGGATGGAGATTATATAGCTGATAGATTAGATCATCAAGATCCAGAATTTTGTATATTTGAAGATGAATATGATAAAGTATTAAAAATAATTAAAGAAAGGGAATATAACAATGGATAAAGAAGAAATATTAAGAAAAAGTCAAAATGAATATAAAAATGGCGAAGATGAAATGGATCAATATGAATATGGTATTGCATGTAAGTGGGCATTGATAGTTGGAACTTGTTTGATGGTTGTTCTTTTGATTTCTAATACATTGTATAGCGTCATTAATGAAATACCAGGACCTAATGTTTCAGGTATTGCTGCTTTGTATTGTGCAATGATGGGAACGATTTTTGTTGTTAAAAACTATAAACATAAAAATAAAGTGTTTGTTATAGGGGTTATTGAAATTATGTTTACGTTATTCTTTTTGATATTGTATTTTCAGGAATTGTTTGGTTAATTATGAATGATAAATTAATACTTAAAAACAACTTAAAAGAAACTAGGACACAGCAAGGTCTCTCGCAAGCAACACTAGCAAGTATGGTTGGTGTATCAAGAAATACGATTAGTTCAATTGAAACAGGTCAATACAGTCCTACGGCTAAGTTAGCATTATTATTGTGTATAGCTTTAGATAAAAAGTTTGAAGAATTATTTTATTTTGATGAATAGCATGATGAACATGCTTTTTTATATCGTTTTAAAGATTAAAATTCCAATAATATCTTGACATAAAATAAAAATAATATATAATAGGTCGTAAGCGACGTATGGAGGTAGAATATGGAACTTATGAATATAAAAATTCTCAATACTGCAATAGAGAATATTTTAAACAAAGAATATGCAGAGTTTGATATTACTTATACTCAGGCAACTGTAATTGGATATTTAAATCAACATAGAGATGAAGAAATTTGTCAGCGTGATATTGAACATGCTTTAGGACTTTCGCATCCAACTATGAGTAGTATTTTAAAACGTTTAGAAGAAAAAAAATTAATAAGAACCCAGCCTCTAGCTACAGATCGTCGATATAAAAAGATTGAACTGACGGATAATAGTATGAAGATGGTTGATACAATTCAAGAAAAAATGGATTGTATTAGTGACCGTTTAATGCAGGGAATATCCCAGTCAGAGGAAGCAGAGTTTGTAAGAGTGATGGATAAGATCATTCAAAATACAAAGTAAAAATTTTACAAAAATAGGTCGTAAGCGACCCAGAAAGGAAGAAAAAATGAAGTATTTAGTAACAGGTGCAGATGGAAAGTTAGCTGGCAGAGTAGCAGAAATTATGTTAAAAGAGGTGGATGGCAAGGATCTTGTTTTTACTTGTCCAAATATTGCAAGATTGTCATCAGAAAAGAAACAAAAATGGGAAGCCAATGGAGTTACAGTTAAAGAAGCCAATTATGATAATGAAGAACAAATGGTAGAAGTGTTTACAGGAGTTGATCGTATTTATTTTATTTCAAGTATTATAAATGGTCCAAAGCGTGTAGAACAACATCGCAAAGTTATTGAAGCATGTAAAAAAGCAGGGGTAAAGCATATTACCTATACTTCTTTCTTTGGTGCTAATAGAGAAGGATATAATCAATATGTTCTGCCTGATCATAGAGCAACGGAAGCTATGCTTAAAGAATGTGGTATTGAATATAATATTCTAAGAAACAACTTATATATGGAAAATTATCTAACAACATCAGTTATGCTTGCAATGTTAAGCAATAATGTATGGGGTACTACTGCAGGAGAAGGTAAAGTTAGTTGTATTGCTAAAGATGATAGTGCAGCATGTGGAGCAGCACTCCTTCTTGGTAAAGGAGAAAAGAATCAAGATTATGATTTAACTTGTCTAGAGGCAGTTAGCCAAAGAGATATTTGTAATATGATTGCTGAAAAATCTGGTATTCCTTTTGTTTATAAACCAATGAATAAAGAAGAATTCTTGGAATATCTTGAGGCTCTTCATATTCCAAAAACAACAGATGGCGACTTTTCACAATCACCAGTGCCATTCTGTAGTAATGATATGATTACAAATGAAGCTGGTATATCTGAAGGGCAAATGGGTGTTGTAACTCATGATGTTGAAAAATTATTAGGTAGAAAACCTTTAGAAGTAAGAGATCTTCTAGATGAATATAGTTATGTTTGGAAAAATAAGGTTAAAAACTGGAAAGAAATGTATTAAAAGATAAGGCTATAGTAACAAAACTGAAATTATTGGATTTTAGCTTTGTTATAAGCCTTTTTTTGTTTATAATAATGATAGGTGATTCATTATGAGAAGATGCAAAATAAAAGTATTAAAAAGAGAATTCAATGAAGATTTAGCAAAACAATATATTAAAATACCTAGCTTTGGTTTATGTCATCTTATGAAAGAGGGAGATGTCTTTATTACTTCTGGTCCTTTTGGTTGTGGTATACCAGAAAACTTTTGTGATATGGCCTGGCATGCCATTGAACTTCAAGCGACTAGTCTAGCTACTGGAGGTAAAGTGTTTGGTATAGATGATGTTCATATAGCTTGTTATAATGATGGTGTAAGACCTGTTATGTTTAAGTTGGTAACTATTGAAGATAATAGCAAGCCAGTGTTTTAGGAGAATGTTATGACAATTGAAGAAGAAGTATTAAAAAAATCAAGTATTGTCTATGATAAACTTATTCCTTATGGTTTTATCAAAGATAATGATATATATCAATATAAAACAAATATTCTAGATAATAGTTTTAGAGTAGAAATAACTATTAATCATAAAGGTATCATTAATGGTAAAGTTATTGATAATGATTTTGATGAAGAATATAGTAATTTTAGGGTAAAAGGTGTTAAAGGTGACTTTGCTAGTCAAGTATTAGAAGCTTATCAAAATATATTATATGACATTAAGAACAATTGTACTAAAGATGAATATTTTAATAGTCCACAAACAAATCGTATATCTCAACTTATTTATAATCAATATCAAGATGTACCTGAATTTCTATGGGAAGATGATGATGAAACAGCTGTATTTAGAAATCCTCGCAATGGTAAATGGTATGGCATCGTTATGTCTATTAATCAATCTAAATTAGATAATAAGACTGATAAAGAAGTAGAAATACTTAATATTAAACTTGATGATAAAGTTAAAGATTTACTCAATAAAGACGGTTACTATAGAGCATATCATATGAATAAAGAAAAATGGTTAAGCATTATATTGGATGATACATTAGATGATGAAGAAATTATGCAATATATCAAAGTAAGTCACCAATTTACGGAAACCATAGATGAATGGATTATCCCTGCTAATCCTAAATATTATGATATGATTCATTGTTTTGATGATAGGGATATTATTACATGGAAACAAACAAGTAAGATGCATGTTGGTGATATTGTTTATCTTTATATTACAAAACCAATCGGGGCTATACTTTATAAATGTCAGGTATTAGAAGTAGATATTCCTTTTGATTATCAAGATAACAATTTAAAAATATCAAAGATTATGAAACTTCAATTACTACAAAGATATAATCAAGATCAATATACCTATGAAGTGTTAAATCAATATGGTATTAAATCAATTAGAGGTCCAAGAAGAATAAATAAAGCATTAAGAAAAGCAATGAATGATTAGATAAAATATGATACAATAAATATAACGGAGGTAGGATTATGATTAGATTTGAAGATATTGAACAAAAGGATATTCCTGAATTTAGAGGTGGCACTGGTGTTACAAAAGCACGCATGTTTGTAGATGACTATAATAAGATTGCTGAAATCATATTACAAAAAGATGTTTATGTTGGAGAACATAAACATAAGGTAGATAGCGAAGTGGTTTATATATTAAGTGGCATTGCCAATTGTGTTTTAGATGGTGAAGAAGAAGTCGTAACTGCTGGACAAATTCATTATTGTCCAAAAGGTCATACGCATTATATTTATAATTGTCATGATGAAGATTTAGTGATGTATTGTGTTATTCCTAGACATGAATAAAGACCGATGAAAGTCGGTCTTTTATCGATATTTTTGTATTCTACAAGTGTGACGCTTATAATCTTTTTTTCGACTATCACTTTCATAACTAATACCAATCAATAATAAGTTATCTTTATAATGCTCAAAAGCTTTAAAATAATCTCGACTATTGATTTGATTAATAGCGTAATCATCAGATTTATTCCATTTTAGTTCTACAATCATGGCTGGATTAGTTGGATCAAGAGGAATAAAACCAATATCACAAAAGCCTTTACCACTAGGTAATTCTCTTATGATTGTGTAATAATCATAAGCAGTATAATAAGCCATAAGTATTGTAGTAGCTAAAGCATCTTCATTATTATACTTTAATGGTGATGTGACATAAGATTCGTGTGTTTCTTCTATGGCTCTACTAACTGCATTTTCATCAAAATTCCAGGTCGCTTCTAATAATTTATCAGATTTTTCAATAAGTTTCATTGTTTCTGGCCATCTGACTTCTTTGACTACTGAAACAAACGAATCAGTTACTTCTTTATTAGGAATGTAAACTGTTTTAGTCATACTATCATAAGCTAAATATCCTAAATGAATAAGCAATGTCAATACATCATCTTTAGATTGAACGCTACTCATATCATTAGAAAATGTAGAAGTATCAACAAGTATTTTATCCCCGATTAATAATCGATGAATGGTATCTTTTAAACCATCGTAGTTAGAAGTGATATACTTTTTTAGATTTTCAAATGATGCAGTTTTTGACCAATAATTACCTAATTTTTTGGTTGTAACAGCTGTTATAATTGATTTGGGACTATAAATGGAAACACCATTATCAAAATGATAACCATCATACCATTCTTTTATTTCAGAAAAATCCATATCATATTGATGACATAAATCTATGACTTCTTTTTCAGTGAATCCCATGTAATTTTCATAAGTCATTGCATCAAGCATAGATATTTCAGTAAACATATTAATAGCACTTTCATCACCGTATTTCTTAATAGGAAGTATACCTGTCATATAAGCCAAAGCTACATATTCTTTTTCTTTTAGCAGTTCATTCATTAATACAAGAAAACTATCTTTATCTTCTTTTGTATTATTAGCATCTCTTAATACACAGTCCCATTCATCAATAATAAAAATAAATTGTTCATTTGTTTTGGCGTATATGGTATTTAATAATAATGATATTTTGTTTCTTCTTATTGAAAAATTATAATTTTCATTGATTTCATCAATAAGTTCTTCATTTATAAGTTCAATCATATCTTCTACAGATACTGACATATTATAAAAATATTGCATATCTATATAGATAACATTATATTTATTTAAATTTTCTTGATAATTATCAGTTTGTGATATTTTTAAATGATTAAATAAAGATGATGAATCACAACCTCTAGAATAATAAGCAACGAGCATCTTGGCATCTGTGCTTTTGCCAAAGCGTCTAGGTCTTGAAAAACAAACATAACAATCATTAGTTTCAACAATTCTATTTAGTTTTTCAATTAATAAGGATTTATCAATATAAATTTGATTTTTTAAAACTTTTGTAAAACCAATGTTACCAGGATTAAAATAACTTCCCATAATATCACTCCTTGCTACTAACATTATATCATAAAATAAATATTTCTTATAGTTTGTTGAAATAAAAGCAATAAAAATAAATTAATTTAATGATGATATTCCTGACAAGACTATCAATATTTGTGATGGCAAATAAAACAACCACATACCAATGCGTGTAAACTCATAAATGAAACCCATATCAGTTATATTAAATAATCCAACACAAATATCACAACAAACAAATAATGTTAGACCTATTGCAAATATGAATCTAATATGCTTACAATTCATCCAAGATATAATAGTATTGATAAGTAATTGAGAAAAATAGATGACTGACAAAATATTTATAAGATCAAACATATTTATAAAAGATAATACCATCATTATTATGATAGGTAATACAATTCTCAATATCCATAAGCTTTGATGAGTTCTATTTATTAATATAACCATGTATATCATTTGAGCTATAAAAAAACTGATAAGACCAAATATATAATAATCATTAACAACTAATAACAAATAATCAGCAAGTATTGTAAAAACCAAAGCAAAAGGTATAAGCTTGTTACCATTATTATAACAACAATACAAAGAAAATATAAAACAAAGAATAATACTTGTATACTTAATAGGTGTCGTTATAGCATAATGCTTTGTGAAATCTAATGTAAGAAAAGTTATATAGAGGATAAGTTCAATAATAAGAAAATATTTAATAGTTCGTTTCATAATTACCTCCATGAAATAATGATACTACTGAATATGATGAAATACAAAGAATAATTTAAAAGACTAGCTGTTTGCTAGTCTAACATATTTTTCTTTATAGAATAGCCCAATAATAGCTCCACCACTATCATTAGGAGAAATAATTTGTTGGAGTTCCCAGCCATCTCTTATATATTGATTAATAAGATCTTCAGTTACTGTCAAATCTTTTTCCTGAATAATCTTAAACCCTGATTGAGATGAACCATCTTATATTCTTTCATAAGAAACTCTATTTTATAAAGTTTGTCATAACAGGTTCTTCTTTTTCGGGAAGCCCCATACTTTCTTTACCTAATTCAATAGACTTGATAAGAAAAGCCATATTCTTACCTAACGTTCGCATAGTTGCTAAACCTTCCCCATCTTCCACAGCTTCACCTTGTAATCGTCCATGAATATTATTCCAATACCTACTAGAAACAACAGGCATATTAGAAATTGTAAAATACTTGTTCAATTCATCAAAAGTTGCTGTATTACCAGATCTTCTACAACAAACAACACTCGCACCTACCTTCATCGTCTTATCAAAAGATGTACTATAAAATAATCTGTCTAAAAATGAAATCATTGTTCCATTGGCAGATGCATAATATACTGGTGAACCGATTACCAAACCATCAGCTGCTTCAAACTTAGGTGCTACTTCATTTACCATATCGTCAAAAACACAATGACCTTTTTCTTTACATTGACCACAAGCAATACATCCTCTTATATTTTTATTACCAACAGTGACCAATTCTGTTTCAATACCACATGCTTCTAATGTTTTCTTAACCTCATTTAAAGCAATAAACGTATTGCCTTTAGGATGAGGACTACCGTTAATTAATAATACTTTTGCCATAATTCATACTCCTTACTTTAATTTCATACCACTATTCCAAGCCTGTCCGACTTTTTCGCCAATAGTATAATAACCATATTGGAATGTATCAAATAATATAGCATTCAATTTAGTAGAATCAACTTTTCCATTTTCATCTAAAGTTTTTTCATCGACCAATGTGTTCACAATTTCACCAATCACTCTAAAACCACCAGCATCATGATTGATTTCTGCCACTTTACATTCTAATGTTAAAGGGAATTCATCAATAATTGGAGCATCAACACTTGTACTTTTAATCGTTGTTAAACCTGTTCTTTCAAACTTATTGATTACTTTATTACCAGAATCAATTCCAAAATAATCAGCAGCTTCTAAATGATCAACATCAGCCACACTAATCGTAAAAGCTTGTCTCTTCTTAATATTCTTTGCAGTCTTATGACCTTCACTAATATTTAAGGCTACCATATTATCACCACATATACCACCCCATGCCATATTCATAACATTGACACTATCATCATCATTATAGGTTGCTATCATAAGGACTGGCATAGGAAACAAGAATGCTTTAACTCCTAAATCCTTCTTCATCATCAAATCCTCCTTAAAAATATGATAAACTTCTTTTGATGATTATGCAATATTTGAATTTATATTTTATAGCATAATATAATATGTATGTAAAAAACGCAGAAATTTAAGATTACTGAAAAACATTGAATATATCCATTAAATTTTAAAAATTTATTTTCCAAATTAGAAAATTTGATAATTTGACTTAAAAATAATATAGTGTTAGAATTAATAAAAGATAATAAAAAAGAATAAATAGTGTGTTACTGTAAGGCAGGCAAAAGCTATTGAAAAGTATACTTTTGAGTCAATGTCGTCAATTTAAGAGAAACTGAAATAACTAACGATTAAAAA
>JAJQEL010000093.1 GCA_021201655.1 Erysipelotrichaceae bacterium
TCCTTAGTGAACTTTTAATTATTTATTTTGTTCACTTTAGAGAATCATATCATAAGATATCATTTTAACTTCTTTATATAATTATCGATTCTTTCTGTGAAATTCAAACTTATATAGTTAAAAACAAGAAAGACAATAATTATGAGTGCAACTAAAATGATTTTCATATATTCTTCCTCCTTTAACACCTTTAATATATACTAACTATTACTATAAAAATTGTGAAAACATGCGATTTTTATGTTATTGAAGTATTATAATTACTAATTTCGTTAGTGATTATAATTTATTTTCTAGGATTTGTCAAGTACTTGACAAATCAGAATTTTTTGTTTTATAATCATAAAAAATAAGGATTGGGGATGAAGATTATGGATTATGAAGCATTAGCAAGAGAATTTATAGATTTAAGAAGTGCATCTCAATCAATCCGTATTGAACGTGAGACAGCCAAGATGATGAAAGGTGAAGTATTTGTTCTTTTATATTTACATAAATATAATGGTATTGCTTATCCAAAAGACTTAAGTAAAGCTATGGCTGCTACAACAGCTAGAGTTGCCGTTGTCCTTAATCATTTAGAGGCTAAACAGTTCATTACACGCCAAACTGATCCAAATGATTCTAGGCAAACGATTATCAATATTACCGAAAAAGGTGAAGCAGAGATAGAAACTGTTTTAAAAAGAATTTTAAGTCATGTTGCCCATTTCTTCGAAGAGCTTGGTGAAGAGGATGCTAAAGAGTATCTTCGTTTACAAAGAAAAATTGCGAAAATAGAAGAAAATGAAATATTTTAAAAACGTAGCCCTCTATGCTACGTTTTCTTTTATAACATTTTTGTTTAATCATTTTATAAAGAGGATTCTTTATAACCTTTCAAGTGTGTTTCTTGACGACTTATATCTATGTAGTAAAGGTATTCCCGTTTTGTCCAAATATCGAAAAGAATATACTAGTATTTTGAGGGGAAAGATGCTTAAACATCTTTTTGTAACTTGATGCGAGGCAAGTTACTTAGCCAAATAGGCTATTAAAGAGGAGTCTAAATAGAGGCAAGCCCTCTTCAAAAGGAGAATCTTAAAACAAATCAACAAAATTGTTATAGCAATAAAAGAAATAACTCTTTTATTAACTAAAATTTTATCAAAATGTTTAGTAAACGTCAAGTAATGATTGTCAATTTATGTCAACTTATCACTTTACAATTTTATAATATGATCTTGCTGTCATACTATAAACAATAACATAAATACCAATCAATAATATAGCCACAACAAATGTATAAAAAAGCATTGTGGAGGTTGATGTAACAACCAAATATTGAAACATCAGCTTAATCATTCTAAAAGCAAAAGCCATATGAATGATTGCAACGACTAAAGGTAAAAAGAAGAATATCAATACTTGTGAAGATATACATTGTTTCACTTCCTGTAAGCTCATACCAACATTTTGCATGATTTGATAGCGTTCTTTATCTTCGTAACCTTCTGATAACTGTTTATAATACATAATAATAATAGCCGCCAACAAAAATAAAATACCAAGAAAAACACCTAAGAATAATATTGAACCATAAAGTTCTTGAAGAAGACTTCTAATAGCCCCTTGAGAATCATAGCTATAATACAAGTAAGTATATTGAGAGACATATTCATCTATAAGATTATCTATTGATGGATATATATCATCATAGTTTTTATCATAATCAATGAATAAGAAATATTGAGTATTATCTAAATTATAAGCTGCTTCGTCTTTAATCGTATCATTATAATAGAGTGATAGCGATACTTTTTGTATTTGCTTTTCATCTTTAAAGATAAACCAGGATGCATCATCAGTAACACCATAGTTTTCATTTTTTATTGGTAGTAAGTGTTCTTGATCAAAATTTGATTTGACGGTATATTCCAATTCATCTTGTCCAAATATGAACGTATCATAATTATCTAAATAATTAGAACTCACCAATATCTCATTATCTGCTAAGGTAATATTTTCATTGTATGTTTGATTATAGTCATCTATAGTCATAAAATAATTCGTAGATGTTGTAGAATCACTTAAAGAGCCATAATAATCATCTATTTTATTAGCAGATGTACATAATGTCGCCGTGCCATAAATAGGAATATTGATTATTTCATATGCAATTTGATTATTAACTAATAATTGTTCAATATTATTGTATAGTTCTTGCATATCACCTTCACTAAAATCATGCTCATCGATACCTATATCCTGAAAATGTGCATTATAACTACTATCACTAGAAGCTTTAACTGTTTCTTCTATGCCTAAATAAAGTGTTACTGTACTCGAAAAGATAATCAATATACAAGTGCATAGTAAACAAATTGAAGCTAATCCAATAGCATTTTGTTTCATACGATAGAGAAGTTGAGAAACTGAGATGAAATGTCTCGTTTGATAGTAATAGTGATGATTGTTTTTAAGTATTTTTAAAATAGCAATTGAGCCTGCTATAAATAAACAATAAGTCCCAATAATAACAAGTATCACTGCGCCAAAGAATAAAGCAATAGCCATACCTGGATCATTAATTGTTTGTGCAAGAATATAACCTGCACATAAAGTAATCATGCCAATGATAAGAATAATCCATTTAACTGGTGGTTCTTTTTCACCTATTTGTTCGCCTCTTAATAGTTCAATTGGATTAGAGAATCTCATTTGTAAGGCATTGAATAAATAAGTGGCTATAAATAATGGTATAAAAATAAGACAAGTATAAAATATATTGGTAAAAGTGAAACTTAATGTAAAATCCGTAGAAAAATGCACCAGTTTCACAAATATCAAAAAGACCAGACGATTAAATAACAGTCCATAAATAAGACCTAATGCAATAGATATCAACATGACATATAATGATTCATAAAATAATACTAACATCACATGATGTTTTTCCATACCTAATATATTATATAAAGCAAACTCTTTTTTACGACGCTTTAATATAAAACTGTTCATATAAAACATAAAAATAATAGAAAATATACCTATAACGAATACGCCATAATCTAAAATCAGTTGTGTCGTTGTTCCTCCTGCCTTCATAGTAGCAATGCCTGTATCATTCGCCAAAGCATACATGAGATAAAACATCATGACCATAAAAGCCGATGTTAAAATATACGGAATATAAATTTGACTATTTTTCTTTATGTTAGATAGTGCAAGTTTAGGATAAAATAATGTTTTCATATGAATTATCCTTTCTACTTGCAAGCAATGTCAAAGTATCAGAGATACTTTGATACATTTGCTCATTTGTTTGATCACCTTTATATATTTGATGAAATAACTGCCCATCTTTAATAAATAAGACACGTTTAGCATAGCATGCAGCCTGAACACTATGAGTAACCATAAGAATGGTTTGACCTTCCTGATTCATTTGCTTCAATATTTGTAATAATTGAGTAGATGAAGCAGAATCCAAGGCACCTGTTGGTTCATCAGCTAATAAAAGTTTAGGATGAGTAATGAGTGCTCTAGCAACCGCTACTCGTTGTTTTTGGCCACCAGATACTTCATAAGGATATTGTTCTAATATGTTTTCAATACCTAGTTTTGGTGCTAGTTCTTTGAGTTTCTGTTTCATATAAGGATAAGATTCGTTAGATAAGACAAGCGGCAAAAGAATATTATCTTTATTAGAAAAAGTATCCAATAAATTAAAATCCTGAAATACAAAACCCAGATTATCTCTTCTAAACTGAGATAGTTTTTTATCTTTAATTTGTGTAATACCTTTACCATCTAATAACACTTCACCACTTGTCGGTTTATCTAAAGCTGCTAAAATATTCAATAATGTCGTTTTTCCACTACCCGATTCACCCATAATCGCTACATACTCACCTTCTTCAATAGAAAATGTTACATTAGACAAGGCTTTTACCTGTTGCTTGGCGTGACGTGTTGTATAAATCTTTTTTAAATTCTTGACTTCTAATAATGTCATTATAATCCCTCCTGACACTATTCATCATATAAAAAAAGAGAAATGTGAGCCATTGATTTATCTTACATTTTCTCTTTATATCTTACAATAATGTAAGATTACTTTACTTTAAGTGATTCCATATGAAAATCAATCATCACTGTTGTTCCTTTTTCAATAGTTGACTTTATTGATATGGATAATCCCAACTCATCAATAATCTTCTTACATAAATACAAACCGATACCACTCGCTTTTTTATCTAAACGGCCATTATAGCCTGTAAAACCTTTTTCAAAAACCCTTGGTAAGTCTTCTTCTTTAATACCCATACCACTATCTTCAATATATAATATTTCATCTTTAACATAAATATGAATAGTGCCTTGTTTTGTATATTTTAAAGCATTACTAAGTATTTGTTCAATCACAAAAGATATCCATTTTTCATCCGATAATATCATTAAATCAATTTGTTCTAATTGTAATGTTATTTTCTTTTGAATAAAGAATGTGGCATTTTTCTTAATAATATCATTAATAATAGATGATAATTCTAATTGTTTGATGGATAAATCAGATGCCATATGATCACTTTTCAAATAATATAAGACCATATCAACATATTGTTCAATACGTAATAATTGCAGCATCATATCATTATTATTGTTGGTTTGAATCAGTAGTCTTAATGCTGATATAGGCATCTTGATTTGATGTACCCATAATGTATAATAATCAATTTGATCTTGATAGTTTTTACTTTGTTCACTTATAATTGTTTGATTGAGACTATTTATTTGTAGGATAATTTGTTGATATAGTTGTTCCATTGGAAGGGATGTATTTGGTAGTTCTATCACATCATGAAGGTTTAAAATATATTGTAATTGCTTTTCTTTTTGCTGATAATGATAAAAATCCAAGATAAAGTATATAACTAATAAACCCAATGCCAGCATTGTGGCATAAAGTATCACTGATGTTTCAATACCATATAAGTAAAACACCAGCCAAAATATCAATAAAAATAATAAATACAATAAATAGACATATTTTCTTTCTTTAAGATAGTTCATCATAAGCTAACATATATCCTAAACCTTTCTTAGTAGTGATTAAGTTTTGAATATCAAATATTTCTAATTTTTTTCTTAGACGATTCATATTGACACTTAAGGTATTATCATCAATGAACTGATCACTTTGCCATAAAGTCATCATCAATTCATCCCTAGACACATAAGTTTCATGCTTATTCATAAGTAATTGCATAATTTTCAATTCATTTTTAGTAAGTTCTAATGATTGATCATGATAAGAAAGAGTAGCATCTAAAAGATTAAGCATAAGATCTTTATAAGTAATAATTGATAATTGTTTAGAAAATGTATAGGTACGTCGCATGATAGCTTGAACTTTAGAGGTTAAAATATTGAGATCAAAAGGTTTATTGATAAAGTCATCACCACCCATATTCATCGCCATCACAATACTCATATTTTCACTCACTGAAGAAATAAAGATAATGGGTACTTCAGATTTATGACGTATCTGTTGACACCAA
Organism: Erysipelotrichaceae bacterium; assembly: GCA_021201655.1. Taxonomy (GTDB): domain Bacteria; phylum Bacillota_I; class Bacilli_A; order Erysipelotrichales; family Coprobacillaceae; genus JAJQDJ01. Next base: position 5,544 of record JAJQEL010000093.1, read on the forward strand.
TAGTAACCATTATAATAAGGTAAAGTAATATCCAACAATATTAAATGTGGCTGATATTTCATAAATATATCTAACACATGTTCAAAATCTTCAACAATCATCACTTCATAATTCCATGTCTCTAAATGTTGTTTGATTGTATTGGCAATGACCTCGTCATCTTCGACAATCATAATTTTATACATATACATCACCTGTATTTCATTTTATCAAATCAAAAGAAGTAGCGCAAGCTACTCCTCATATTGACTCATCATTAATTGTAGACGTTTTATTATTTCTTCTTTTAAGTATAAAGGTGCTATAACTTTCACTTGATCCTGTAACATCATCAGCCATCCAATTAAACCATCAGATATTGGTGTATCCTCTATAGTAATGATATACATACCTTCATGAGTTTCTTCAATATATACTTCCTGACCAAAATGAGAAGCAATTTCTCTTAAGACGCGATTATCACATTCTATTTTTAATGTATCATATGTACCACTTGTATACATATTAATCATTTTCGTCATTTGTGAAGCAACATCAAGCTCATCTGTTGTATCTACATAAGCACTTTTAACAGTTTGAATGTTGCGCATACGATCAATACGATAAATAGATAAGCGATTTTGATGCATCTGATTATAACCTATTACATAATAATGATTATTAGATGATATGATTTTATAAGGTGACAAATAATAGAGCTCGTGATTATTACCATGAGTTGAAAGAACTTCAACAAGATGATGTTCTAAAATTTCATAATTAATATATTGAAAAGAGATAACTTTTTTCTTTTCGATAGCCTTCATAATGGTTGTTAGATTAATAAGTAATGAAAATGTTTGTTTCTTTGAAGTGATATCATTATCGATAAGGCGTTGTTGTTGAATAGAAGAAGAAAAGCATAAAAGCTTTTCTTTTAATGATTTTTTATCTTTATCATTAAGATCTTCATGATAAGAGATATTATCTAATAGGAATTGAAGTTCTCCATCCTCAAAATAATCTAAACTAAGATAATTGCCACCTCTTTGTATACTTTTAATGAAATCATCATGAAAAATGGGATAAAAGAATAAATTAATTTGCTTAATGATAGCATATATATTTTTTCTTTCAACATAAATATCATATGTTTCAAGTTGTGTTTTGATCTCATTAGCTGTTAAATATTCCTGATTAGATGTCATGAATATTTTCAAGACAGCATACATTTTCTCACCCATATTTTTCTCCTTTAACTAAAAGCTAGTTGATATGTATAGTTTGGCAATGTAGAAGCATAATGTTTTTTGAGTAATAGATAATAGGTTGTACTAAAGCTATGCATAAGTTCCAGCATGGCATCGTTTTCTAAATCATCTAATTTCATCATATAATGAAAAGCTAAGTCATATTGATTTTCAATAAGGCAAATTTTCGCACATTCTTCATCTGTTGTTGCAAAATGTACCTGTAAAGTATCCATCAGTTTTTCAAAGTCTAAGGCTTTAAAGTTAATGAGATGTCTAATGACACAATATTTTTTTAAATCAACTGGTTTCACACATATACGTGTTAATAGTTCTTCTTTAACATTTTTATAGCTATCATTATCAAATAAACTATTCATCATAATAAGATGATATTCCATAGTATTAAAGTCATCAACCTGATATAAAGCATTCAAAGCATTACTATAAACAATATTGGTAATAGTTTTACAGTCCAATAATTTTTTTAATTGATGCTGTGTCATACATGCATAAAATAATCCTTGTAAGTCTTCATCTAAACATACTTCACATAAATACTGTTTCTTTTCTTTCCAACTTATTTGATATAAACTTTTATAATCCTTTTTCATATCAATCATCTCCTTACATCTATATTATACTAGATATAAAAATTTCATGTTTTGAGAAAGGGGCCGAATAAGTCCAAAAAAGTGGACTTATTTTTAAAAAGTTAAATTTTTTAAAATGTTAAGCTATTTTAGCTTAACATTATGCTTCATCTAACTGTTGTTTTAATTCTTCAATCTGATTTGTTAGTTCAACAATTTTCTGACAATTTTCTTTGACATCATCACCAAGATTATCATTATTTTTTATCAATTCAAAATAATATTGACCCAATTTACAATAAACATCATCTCGATCTGTTTCTAGATTCTTTATTTTTAGTTTCAATTTTGCAGTACTAGCCAGTTCCTGAGTTTTATCGATAGCTTCTTCAGTAACTTTTGCAGCTTTCTTTGTGAAATCATCAAACAATGCCATAAAATACCTCCTATGAATATTTTTTAATATATTGAACGCCTAAACCACCAACACCCATATGAGCACCTACTACAGCAGGCAATTCTCTAACTTCCATTTCGATATCACCAATCTTATCTTGAATCATCATTTGTAGTTCTTTAGCTGCATTGGGATCTAAAACATGTTCAATCGTAATATGATATTCTTTAGCATTAACACCTAATTCAACCATACGATTGACCATCGTTTGTTTAGCACGGGTAAAGGTTCTTACAGTGGCAAGGGTATCAATTTTTCCGCCTAGTTCCCTATTTAATTCCATAACAGGTACAATCTTTAACATATTCACAATTAAGGCTACAGCTGGTGTAACACGTCCCCCACGTTTTAATTGTGTCATATTCGGTGTTGTAATAATAGTTCCTGAATGTTCCACAAGATCTTCCAAAATAGCTTTGATTTCTTCTAATTTTTTTCCTGCTTTAATAAGCATCGAAGCACATAATGCCAAATACTTATGATTACCTGCTGTTCCTTTTGCATCAATAAGGGTGATAGGTATATCAACCATTTCCGCGGCCATACGCATAGCATTTAAAGTAGAAGATAAGCCTGTACCGATAGGTAAACCAATCACTTCATCATAACCTGCTTCTTTAATCTTTTCTAATACTTCAATAATATCACCTGGTATAGGTTGACTCGTTTGTACAGCAATTTTTTCTTTATCCATGATTTCAAAGACTTCTAAAGATGTAATATCTCTTTGATCAGCATATGTTTTTCCCTTTAAAGTAATGCAGAGTGGAACAATAAAAATATCTTGATCTTCATATTTACCTATTTCTAATTGGCATCCACTATCTGCTAAAATAGCTATTCTATTCACAATTATCCCTCTTTTCCTAATTGTTAGCTTTATTATAAAACAATCATAAAGTTTTGACAATATTTACTACAATTTTGTTTTTATTTCTTTTATATGTGGTTTTAATTATTACTTTATACATTTATTATAATCATTATATGATATTTGTCAACTCATTCTTCATTTCATCATAAAAATATGATATAAATAAGAAGAGGAGAATAACTATGCTATCAGTTAAAGAATATACAACACATACATTAATCATTAAAAAATCAGAATTTATATGTCATTTAATACCTTGTAGTGATATAAATAAAGCTAAAGATCTTATACAACAATACAGTCAAGAAGATGCAACGCATAATTGTGTCGCTTATATCATTCCTCCTTATGAACGTGCTTATGATGATGGCGAACCATCAGGAACTGCAGGTGTGCCTATGTTAAATGTTTTAAAAATGCAGGGATTAAGCAATATTATCGCTATCGTAACAAGATATTTTGGAGGAATTAAATTAGGGGCTGGCGGTTTAACACGTGCATATAGTCAAAGTGTCAGCGAATGTTTAAAAATAGCTGAGATTGTGGAAAAGGAATTGGTTGATTTATATCAAATAGATATTGATTATACATATACCAGAAAGTTTGACTATTTATTAAAGTCAAATAACATAAAATGTATACATATAACATATAATGAACAAGTCTCATATCAATGTTTTATTAAGGATGATGCATTTATTAATACAATTGTAGAGATGACAAATAATCAAATCACATATAAAATTATAGGCCATGATTATATCGAAAAAGATTGACAGAAATATAACAAAATGATAGAATGACACTCGATAAGGGAGTAGTTGGCACATATATGTGTAATCTTGTCAACACACTGATAATGAATTATCTGGCACGATTTTAAACAATGAGACTTGTCTGTATTTTTGAATACAGTCATGTCTCTTTTTTTATAGGAGGAAAGAAAATGGGATTTTTTGAAGTCGTATTCATTGGTGTAGGCTTATCGATGGATGCTTTTGCAGTCAGTATCTGCAAAGGTTTATCAACACGTAAGTTATCAGTTAAACATGCTTTAATATGTGGATTATGGTTTGGTATATTTCAGGCTTTGATGCCTACTATTGGTTATATTTTAGGTGTTCAATTTGCTGATAAGATTGAAAGTATTGATCATTGGATAGCTTTTATTCTACTGGCATTAATAGGTTTAAATATGATTAAAGAAGCCTTAGAAGATGAAGATGAAGATATAGAACCTGATTTTTCTTTTAAAGCTATGTTACCACTAGCTGTAGCAACATCCATAGATGCTTTGGCAGTTGGCGTGACATTTGCCTTTTTAAATGTCAATATTATAAGTTCTGTTTTGATTATTGGTTGTACAACTTTTGTTATATCAATCGTTGGTGTTGTGATTGGTCATATTTTTGGAACACGTTATAAAGCTCGTGCCGAGATTGTCGGTGGGGTTATTTTAATTTTGATTGGCTTAAAGATTTTACTAGAACATTTGGGCATTGTCGTCTTCTAATTCAAATAGAATTCACATTAGTGGATGATAATAATGAAGAGGTGATGATGATGAATGATGTAGCAAAGTTATATCAGGTTTATATCAATAGAGAAGTTGCAACAACAAAGAATGAAGTATTGAATACCCAGAGATTAAATCAAAAGGTATTAGCATTTTTACATGATTTAAGTGAAGTTTCACAGGAATCTAGAATATATTTGTTTTGGGAACAAAAAGAACCTATTAATCATGATAAATTATTAGAAGTATATTTAAGCGGATTAACGATGCTGATGTCTATAGGTTATGAGTTACGTATTGATACCATACATGAATATAAAGAAATACCTGAAAAGATTGATTTAATATCATTATTTTATAAGATTTATCAATCTATTATCACAGTTGGGCAAAATTATTCAAGTGAAACATATCAAAATACCATTAATGATTACTTTACTTTAGGTTTTCGTTTAGGTATTCATACAACTGAAATTATTGATAACTATTAAAAATGAATCCTTGATATGATTCTCTAAAGTGAACAAAATAAATAATTAAAAGTTCACTAAGGAGG
>JAJQEL010000081.1 GCA_021201655.1 Erysipelotrichaceae bacterium
GAATAGCAAATCATTTTAATTATTTAAATTGTCTACTTGACAAAATCACTTCAAAGATGCATTTACACATCTTCTTCACTATATTGTCGAATATAAACTTCTCTAGGCTTGCTGCCAAGCTGGGGACCAATGACCCCTTCTTCTTCTAATCGATCAATAATTCGGGCGGCTTTATTATAGCCAATTCTAAATTTACGTTGTAATAAGGAAGTACTAGCTTTTTGGGCTTGGATGACAAATTGGCGACATTCTTCATATTCTTCGTCTTCTTCGTCATCACCAATATGACTTGAAGAAGTATCGACAGCCTTAATAGTATCCAATGTTTTTTCATATTCAACTTCTTGTTGATTTTTAATATAATCAACAATAGCTTGAACTTCTTTATCGGTGACAAAACAACCTTGCACTCTGGTTGGTGATGATGAGCCCATTGGTGAAAACAACATATCGCCTCTACCTAGAAGTTTTTCTGCACCAGTTGTATCCAATATTGTACGGGAATCCACACCAGATGATACTGCAAAAGCAATTCGCGAAGGAATATTGGCTTTAATAACACCAGTAATAATATCAGTAGAAGGTCTTTGGGTAGCCACAATCATATGTATACCTGCTGCTCTAGCCATTTGCGAAATACGCATAATACAGTCTTCCACTACTTTACTAGCCACCATCATTAAATCTGCCACTTCGTCTAATATAACAACTTTATAAGGCATTAAAGCAAGCCAATCACTGGGATCTTTATTACTATTTTGTTTCTTGATATAGTCATTGTATGTTTGAATATTTTTAGCATTCACCTTAGCAAATTTTTCATAGCGATCTTCCATATCAGCAACCACTTCCTGTAAGACCCCTGCAGCTTTTTTGGCATCAGTTACTACTGGAAAAGCCAAATGGGGAATATCATTATAGATAGATAATTCTACTTTCTTAGGATCAACTAAAATAAGTTTCACTTCATCAGGTTTAGCACGCATTAATATCGATATAATAATGGTATTAACACATACTGATTTACCTGATCCTGTAGCTCCAGCAATCAATAAATGAGGCATTTTATCTAAATGGGCATATACAGGATTACCAGATACATCTTTTCCTAAAGCAACAACAAGTTTATCATCAGCATATTTAGGATTATTCATTAATTTTTTATAAACATCTTTAAAAGCCACTATAGCAGGCATAGAATTAGGCACTTCAATACCTACATAAGGTTTTCCAGGTATCGGTGCTTCGATGCGGATATCAGCAGTTGCTAGAGCTAATTTAATATCATCCTGTAATTGTAATATTTTATTGACTCTAGTTCCTGTTTCTAGTTTTAATTCATATTTGGTAATAGCTGGACCAATAAAAGCATTTTCGATAGTAGCATTTACTCCAAATTCCGCTAATACATTAGTTAAGCGGATACCGTTATTCTTGGCAATATTTTTTTCTTTTGAGGCATGCGTTGTTGAACGTGTCTGCAGTAAAGATATAGGTGGTAGTTTATAATCATCACCATGAATAACTGGTTTATTTTCTTCTTTTATTTCTTGAACTTCTTTTTTATCATCACTATCGACAATATCAATTTTCATTTCTTTTTCATTGATTTCAAAAGATTTTGTTTTTTGAACATTTGGTTTTTCTTTTGGATCATCAAAGACATCATCAGGGAATATTACGGTATCTTTTGGCTTAGAGAATGGATCAAAGAAACGTGGTTTTTCTCTTAAAATGATAACATTATCATTATTCGTTTTTTCTTTTACAATTTTTGGTTCTTTGATTTTTGGTTGTTTTACTTTTTTTGTTTTTGGTTTCTTCTTAGTATTTGACTGATATTTAAAATAGACCCTTGAAAATAATAAAGCACAACCAATAATCAGGATAATAACCCCCACAATTAAAGTACCTAAAATATCCAATAAACTACTCAAAATACCAAACAGAAGCATACCAATGATACCACCTTTATTCCAGGTTCCACTTTGAATATAAGTATTGATAACCCCAATACCTTTGGCATCTTGATTAGCAGGAATACAAGCAATGATTAGAATACTTATAAACATCAAGTATAACCCCACAGCTTGTGGGCCTGTTAATCGTGGTAATTTTGCCTTATAAAGAGTATATAAGCAGCAAGCCAATAAGCTAATATAAGCAATACCATAAAGATTACCAACTAAAAAGCTCATGCAACTATTTAAGGCAAAACCAATAATACCAAGCTGCATTGCTGCAATCAAAATACAGGTAATAATAATCAAAGATATGATTCTTATTTTTAGGTTTTCTGCAAATATATCTTGTTTACTTTTTCTTTTACGTCTTGTTTTTGCCATTAAACTCCCACCTTTTAAAAAGGCAAGATATATCTTGCCTATATTTCAACAACAACCCCAATAAATACAGGTTTCTTTCCTGTTTCTTTCATAATATATTTCATTGATTGATCTTTCATCATATAACGAATTTCACTAATTTCAATATTTGGATCTTCTTTCAACTTACCAACAACTTCTTCACAAATATCAATCACATGTTTAATCACATATTCAGAATCCTTTAAATATACAAATCCTCTGGTTTGACAATCGGTTTGGGCAATAATGTCCTTTGTCTCTTTAGAAATTGTTAGACCAACGATAACAACACCATCATTCGCAAGCTGAATACGATCATCTATGACCTTTTCACCTACATCTCCAATACCACTGCCATCAATCATGATATCTTCTATTTCAAAAATATCGCGATCTTTTAATAATTCGCCATTTTCAAAAGAAATACGTTCACCATTATCTATTAAGATAATATTTTCATCATCAATACCCATATCTAAAGCAATCTGACGATTAAAAATAAAATGCTGATATTCCCCTTTAATTGGAATATAATACTTAGGCTTAAAGATTTGAATAATAACATTGATATCCTCTTTTGAAGCATGCATTGAAAATAAATCTTTGTTTTTTAATAAATAGACACGAGCATCTGTTTTATATAAGCCATTATGGGCTTTATTGGCAATTTTTTCAGTACCAGGCAATACTGGTGAAGCAACAATAAAGGTATCCCCTTCTCTGATTTTTAATAACTTGTCACCGCCATCAATGATATCACAAATATCATGATAAATACGAGTTGGTGAACCACTTAGCAAGATAACATAGTTACTGTCATATACTGAATTACCTATTTTTTCTTTGTCTCCTAATAGTTTATCAGGTACATCAATTACAGGTTTCTTTTGTTCCTTGCCAATTCTGAGTAAACTATTCGTATTATCATATTTATCGCGACCATAGAAAACAATTTGACGTTTATATTTTTTCGTTAATTCCACTATTTCTTTAGTACGAAAAACGTTCTGAGCAAAACTTGAAATAATAATACGTTCATTGCTATCTTCAAAAATGCGTTCAATCTTATTTGTTAATTTATGATTTGGTGAAGTATATCCTTCATGTTTTGCACCAGAGGATTCAACCATTAGGGCCAAAACCCCCTTTTTACCAATCTCCATCATCTTTTGAATGTCACATCTAAATTCTTCAGGAGCACCAAAATCAATAATAAATTCACTTACATAAACAATATAACCTGCGTCAGTATAAAAAGCGACACCAACGCTGCCAGGAATAGAATGCGTAACAGGGAAAAATTCTACCTGTACACCATTAATATCTAAGGATGCATTGCGATTCACACGTCTTAAATCAAGCTCAATACTAACATTGCGATTATGTCTTAAATAACGATTAACCATTTGTTCAATCAAATCCCCTGTTAAACTTGGTGCATATACTGGAGCATTCACAGATTGCAATAAATATGGTAAACCACCCATAACATCATCATGACCATGAGTAATAATGATAGCAGCAATTTTATCTTTATGTTCTTCTAAATATGTAAAACTAGGGATAATAATATCTACACCTAGTTTATCTGATTCAGGAAATCTAAAACCAGAATCTATTATAAATATATGATCATTAATATCTAAGCAGTACATACTTTTTCCCATCTCGGACTGTCCGCCTAACGGAATTAATTGTATTTTATCTTTCATCATTTCATCCTTTCATTATAAAAATAATTGTCCCATAAAGTAAGTTAATCATACCATATAATTGAATAACGTTCAAATTATTTTTGTATTACAATGGTTTATATCCTAAGAGAAATGGTTGAATTTGTTCATGGTTTAAAGCTTTTTTTATGGTTTCATTGACTTTTTCCTTACAAGCTATGACACTATTTGGTTTTTGTTTATAGTTGTCCTGGAATATGGGAACAATATAATAGTTTTTACGATGATATAGAGTTAATAAATGAGTTCCACTTAAAGATAAAACATCATTAGAATAGACGCCTATAATAATAGGAATACTATTACGTAAACATGATTTAACAAGCATGGTTATAGCATTATCATTGATTCCTAAAGCTAGTTTGGCAAGCGTATTGTTGCTACATGGATATACCAATAGTGCATCTAATAAATGATTAGGTCCATATATTTCAGCTTCATTAATAGTTGTATGGATAGAACACGGAATGATATCATTTATTTTTTCTTTTAATTCTTGAGCACTATAAAAACGTGTGTTCATGGTATTAACATTATTACTCATAAATATATCAATATCATAACTATCTTTTAACTCGTTTAACACATATAACATATCATCCATACTACAAAAAGAACCTGTTATACAAATACCTAATCGCATAATAATGCACCTTCTAAAATATCACATATCATTTTTGAAGCGTAACCATAAGCATAACGGCAAGGAATGGATGGCAAAATCTGACTGTTTAAATTAAGAGATAAAGCTTTGTGATGATCAACCCCATAAGGATAAGAAGCAATATCAACAATCATAATATCTTTATTGGCAGTTTTTAATAAATCTTCTTCAATAATGACACTTGGAATGGTATTGATCAATATATCTATATGCGATAAATCAATATCTTCTATTTGCATATAATGGCACCCTAAAGATTCTATATCTTTTTTAAGATATTGATTTCTAACACTTATACTCAAATGAGCCTTAAAACCTATTAGTAAATCAATAATAGCTTTACCACAATGACCATAACCAGTAACTAATATTTGACTATCATATAAAGGATAACGTCTATGACTAATTAAATAACTTATAACTCCTTCAGCGGTTAAAATACTATTATGTTCTAAAAACTCCCCATCATCTAATAATGCAATATAATAAAAATGATACTGTTTAGATAATTGAATCATATAATCATTGTGCATAAGAGTTACAACAAGAGCTCCCTTTTTTATCAACTGATTGATATCATCTATCATAATTGTATCTTGATGAGTATGCAAACAATGCTTTAAATCTATTCCTTTACATCCTAAATAAACACAATCAGCATATTTCATATCACGTAAATTATCTGTTACATAATACCCTTTTTTTGTAAGATCATCCATTAATTGTAAAGAACGCATATCATCATGATTAACATATATCAACATATTTCCACCTCATTTTAAGTTATGTCAAATATCATAAAAGGTGAAAAAAAGCAGTTCAAAGAACTGCTAATAAATGAGGTATAAAAATCATCAAACCAATAATAGCTGCCCCAATGGCACTGATTAAAACAGCACCTGCACCACAATCCTTAGCAATTTTCGCCAAAGGATGATAATCAGGAGAACACAAATCAACAATGGCCTCAATCGCTGTATTTAAGATTTCTAAAGAAATAACTAAACAAAATAATAATATACAGATCATCCATTCTAGCATTGTTAATTGAAAAATACAGCCACAAATAATAACCAATATCATCATCGTGAGATGTATCTTAATATTTCTTTCTTTTTTTATACAAGTTACGATGCCTTCAAAAGCATGTTTAAAACTTTTTTGAATAGATTGTTTTGCCATTATGTTCACCTTCTTTATATTAAATATATAAAATAAAACCTTGATGAAATCAAGGTTTATTTTTATAAATGGCGTCCACGGAGGGAAGCCAATATTTAATTAAACCTTAAAATTTAAAATCAATTTATATTGATAAAATCAATTTAATTTTAATTCACTAAATTTTCAGAATCAGTTTTTGACACAGAATTGACACAAATTGACTCAAAAACACGATTAATTTCATCTTTTTTATGTTCTTCATTAACATGTGTATAAACCGTTAATGTTGTATTGAAATTAGAATGTCTAAGTAGTTCTTGAGCTGTTTTAATGTCAACCCCACTATTAATTAAATTAGTGGCAAATGAATGTCTTAACATGTGAAAATGAAAATCAATATCTAACTTCTTACTAATTCTTTTAACGCTAATTGCTAATACATCTGGATTAATATAATAACCATTTTTATCACAAATAACTTTTTGATATGGATTCATTTCAAACCAATCAATTAATACTTGTTTTAAATCTTTAAACAGTGGTATAATATCTTTAGATTTTTTAGACTTCATTTGTTGGGTTGTGTACAACTCAACTTTTTTTAATCCTTTATATACCAGCTTCTTATTAACATCAATTAGATCATTTTCAAAATCAATATCTTTCTTTTCAAGTCCACAAACTTCACTAACACGTAAACCAGTATAATAACTTATTTGAATAGCAATTGAATAAGCATGATAATTAAAAGTACCTATTTCATCTAATGCAGATGTTAATTTTATAAAATCATCATGTGATAATACATCATCATGATTAATATGATTTTCAACCCCAGTAACTGTAACTCTAGTAATTGGATTGATTTTAATATAACCAACATCTAAAGCATAGTTGAATATTCTATTAATAGCTTTTTTTAGATTTTTATTTGTTTCAATACCCTTATCTTTTCTTTTATTAAAGAAACGCTGGAGCATTGCATAATTTATTTTAGTAATAGGATAACTTAATAATTCACTGAAATCATTATAATACTTAGTAGTATTATGAATTGTGTTAGCTTGATACTTATTTGTACCGACTTCTAAAAATTCATCATAAACTTGCAGGAATGTCAATTTACATTCTTTTATGAGTTCACCATGTTTATCAATATCAGCTTTTACAAGTATCATATGATTTTCAGCTTCTTTTTTTGTTTTAAAACCACGTTTATCATATGTTTGTTTAATACCGTTTTCTTGATAAGTAAAGTGAACTCTATACATAGTACCGTTTTTCTTAGTCTCATAGGTTGAAACGCCTATGATTTTTTTACTAGATTTTTTACTCATTGTTTCATCTCCTATACTCATTAATCATTAGATTATGTGTTATAGGACTATTCGAGGTTAATTAATAGATAGAAATTATTTGTTTGTAATAGCAGAAATAATAACAGCTGTAAAATCATCATAAGATTTCTGTATTCTTTTTAAATCATCATAAGAAAGATTATAATTGATTTCTTTATCAATATCAGTCAGTAGAAATTTATTAGTATCTCTTATTTGAGAAAGTAAGAAACCGTAATTGCTAAAAATATAATATAAGGATTCAAAACCCAAATTTTTAAGATTATCTTTGTTTTTTTGATAAGAACTATTAATAACATCAGCAGTATATTTTAAAAGTTCATTTGTAGATAAACCTTTTAATTGCATATGACCGTTTTCATCATATTCTACATTATACTCTAATAATAAAACATTAATACTTAGTGCATTAGCAATTTTCTCTAAAGTTTCTTTTTTTGGATTTCTAACTCCTCTTTCATAGTTTCCCATATTAGCTTCACTTATTCCACAAAGTTCACCTAATTGTTTAATTGTTAAACCTTTCTCTTTTCGATATTTTCTAATCCTTTCACCAGTAGTTAAAACATTTTCATTTTCTACCATTTTAATCACCTCAATTAGATTATAACACTTATTATAAAAATTACAATTGTAATATTTTTTTAAAAGACACTTGAAATTACATTTGTAATGTTTTATACTTGTATTGTAACAATTACAAATGAAATTGTAAAGAAGAAAATTATACAAGGAGGTGAAAATATGAGACTTAATAGAGTTAAATTTATTACTGAATTAGCAAAACAAGATATGACTTTAGTTAAGCTTTCTACATTAACTGGAATTAGTAGAGTAACACTAAGTAATATCAAATGTGGCAAATCATGTAAAGATGAACACGCAAAAAGTATTGCTAAAGCATTGAATTGTAAAGTTGAAGATTTAATTTAGGAGGATTAACCAATATGCAAAAAATTAAACAAATTGATACTAAAATTGAAATGTCAATTGATGAAGTCAAAGACATTAGAGACCAGCTAGAATTATTATTAAAAGTTAAAGAAATTGTTGCAGATTCTAACAGCATTGAAGAATTTACAAAACAATTCAATGAATTTAGATCTAATGTATTTGATGATGAAATAGCAGATGACGGAATCATTTCTTTAATGTATCTTATTGCTAATATGAACGCTGTTTTATGTAAAGATAGTTTAAAAGATGTATTATTAAATGATTTATTAAGTTTAAATGTTGTTGATGATAAAAATACATATATGGGTTATAAACATAATAATGAAGAAAAATAAGTATATCTATTTATTTGATTTTCATTAAATGAAGGGAAGTATCAGCAGATGAAAGAAACATTAACAAAGGAATTTGAAAACGGTTATATACTAGGAATCAAATCAGCGTTGTTATATGCAGGTAATTATTATAATTTTGATTATTATGAAATTTCACAAAAGTTACTAGATGCATTTCATGATAAATATCAAATATCAGCAGGAAAAGACAAAGTATTTGACGCAATAGTTATTAATGATTAAACCGTTGTATTGTGGCTTTAAAATAAAAAGATTTAAAAAGGTATATTTATACCTAATATTAATTTGATGCTTCTAAACCCCTTTTATTTAGGGGTTAAGCGTCAAAGAAAGGAAGATAAACATCATGGGACAAATAAATCAATATGAAAAAGCTTATCATGATTCTATTAATAAAAGAATTCCTAGAGCTAAAGCTATAAGACTACATTGCCTTGATTGTTGCAGTTATCAAGCTAATGAAGTTAAATTATGTGCTGTTAAAGATTGTGTATTGTGGCGTTATAGAATGGGATATGAAGAAAAGGATGCATTATATTATGAATATAAATCTAATAATGCATCTAATGATGAAATTATAGATGTTTAGGAGGTTGTTATATGGATAAAAATAAGCAGGATATTTTAAATAAACATGAAAAACTTGTTAATGAATACAAAGAATTATGTAACTGTAAAGATATGAAAACGTTGCAGGAATGGGAAGAAATCCATGAACGCAAGGAATTAATTAAAATGGAAATAGACCAATATAAAGCAATTGAAAAGACGTGGGAAATTCCAGATGCTAATAATATGAATTTAGATCTAAAAATGCTAACACAAGAAGATGTTGCTAATTTATTACATACAACGGTTGAAACCGTGGCAATGTATCGTGAAACTGGATTGTTACAATCAATTTATATAGGTAAATGCTACATGTTTTCACCTAGTGAGATTTATCAATTCCAGCAGAAATACAAAGGTATGGATATTAGAGACAAAAAGAAATGCTTGTTAGTTTATCAGCAGGTTAATAATGCTTATTGATGTAACTTATATATATGGGGGTGATATGATTGAATTGGTTGAAAGATAAGAAAGGTATTTATTTACTAGATACTATCATAAAGCAAAATGATATAAATCCAAGCTGTAAAATAGTATTAAGTCAGTTAATATATTTTTGTGATAAAAGTAATGATTCATCATGCAACCCCAGCATTAGTTATTTATCGAATAGATGTGGTATAAGTAAAAGAAAGATTATTGATATTATTGAACGATTGATAGAAAAACAATATATCACAAGATCTATGAATTATCTTAGTGATACACATTACAACGCCAGCAATACATATAACCTTACTGAAAAGACTTTACATTTATTAGAAAAAGATAGTGACCTTTCGTCACCATATAGTGACGTTTCGTCACAATCACATAGTGACTTTTCGTCATCATTAGATAGTGACTTTTCGTCACCCATGAAAAAGAATAATAAAAAAATAAAGAAAGAAAGTAAGAAAGATGTTTCACTAACATATGATGATTTAATAAGTGAATATACTCAAAATACACAATTGATTGAAACATTGCATGAGTTCATTAAAATGAGAAATCTAATAAATGCAAAATTAAGTAACCATGCTTTAAAAATACTTTTTACTAGACTTGATAACATTGCTAAAGATGATGATGAAAAAATCAAAATATTAGAAGAAAGCATATTGAATAACTGGAAAGGCGTTTTTCCTATCAAGAATAAAGAAAAGCAAAATGTTGCAGTTGCTACACATCAATTTGATGATGAAATAGACAAAGAAATAAAGGAGCAAATAAAGAATGAATCTAACCAGCAGTGAACAAAGAGAATATGATGCAGAATTGAATTTTATGTCGATTCTCTTTCATCATATTGAACTATTAGAATGTACTATTATACAAGATGAATATTTTCAATTTAAGGATTTTAGAAAGCTGTTTTCATTATTGAAACAGCATAAAGAAGTCAATGCAGGTCAATGTCGTCAATTTAAGAGAAACTGAAATAACTAACGATTAAAAATAATAAT
>JAJQEL010000036.1:0-26714 GCA_021201655.1 Erysipelotrichaceae bacterium
CCTTAGTGAACTTTTAATTATTTATTTTGTTCACTTTAGAGAATCATATCAATTTCCCCTCGCTTGATTTTTTTGTATTAATCATTGTTAGTTGTATTTAATGAGACAATAACAATTTGATTTTGGGCAAATAGCTTGAATGGAAATGATGATTTTCCAGTAACACCATTAGAAACAATTAAAGCAGAACTACTCGTTTTATAAGTACCATGATTATAAGTTATACATCCTTCATCAGTAAATAATGCACCATAATAAGGAAGATAAATAGAACCGCCTAAACTATGTCCTGATAATTGTAAATCTATATAATCTTGAGCAGTCGTATAAGTATCTGGATAATGAGCTACACCAATAGTAATAGTATTAGAACTTGTATCTAATGATGAAATATCGGTTTCATCATCATAGACAACTAATGTAAATGTTGTATTTTCATAGTAGACAGTTCGACTTGTATCACTTAATACTTCAAAACCACCATTATTAAGAATTGTTGTTACTTCTAAGGTATTATTTCTATCTTGATCACCAAGAATAGCCAATTTACCGTATTTACAGCTAATATTTTTTAAAACACTAGCGACTTCATCATCACTAAAAATACTATCTTCATAGAGATCTCCGCCAAAGATAACCATATCAAATGTTTCTTCATTAAGGTTATCTACAATATTAGAAAAACGTTCTAAGCTATCATCATCAGTTAAATTAACATCTGAAATAAAAGCAATCTTAAAATCATTCAAATCTGATCCAACATTTTCATTCACATATTTTATGCTTTTAAAAGTACATTGAGTTGGTGAGATAAAGAAACCATAACCACATATAACAATCAGAGATACAACAATCACTATTAAAATAACACGTCTAATAATTCTTAAAGCTTTCATACTTTTTTATTCATTATAACTGGTATAATCATAGGGTTTCTTTTTGTTTTATGATAGAAATAAGGACTCAGTGTATCTCTAATTGTATTCTTGATTTCACCAAATGTGGTTTTACGCTTTAATAGCTTAGTTAGCTCACGATTGACTAAATATTCTGCTTCCCTAATCATTTCCTTGCTATCCTGCATATAAACAAAACCTCTTGACATAATAATAGGCTTATTGAGTAAACATCCAGCACGTGAATCCATCGCGATTAATACCGAAACCATACCATCTTCTGCAAGAATTTGACGATCTCTTAAAACTGCTGTTGATAAACCACTAATATCGTTGCCATCCACATAAATATCATCCACATGAATACGTGGCCCGAGTCTTGCTTCACCATCTCTTAAAAGAATAGAATCACCATTAGATAATACAAAAGCATGATCTATTGGGAAACCAACTTCCTCATATAATTTTGCATGGATCTTTAACATACGATATTCGCCATGAACAGGGAAGAAATACTTTGGTTTTGTAAGTAATAACATGAGTTTTTGCTCTTCCTGTGAAGCATGCCCGGAAGTGTGTAAATTAGTAATGGCTTCGTTGGTTAGTACACGTGCTCCTGCACGATATAGTTTATTGATAACTCTATTAACACTGCCAGTATTACCAGGAATAGGATTGGATGAAAATAATACTGTATCACCAGGTTTAATAGATATTTGACGATGGGTACCATTAGCAATTCGACTTAAGGCAGCTAATGCTTCACCCTGACTACCTGTACATAATATCAATATCTCATTATCTGGTAATCTTCTTGCTTCATCATTTTTTATAAAGAAACGATCAGGACATTTAATATATCCTAACTGTCTAGATATTTGAATATTATTTTCCATAGATCTTCCAAATACTAATATTTTACGGTTGAACTTTACGGCTGCATCTATAATCTGTTGAACACGATGAATATTAGAAGCAAAAGTAGCGACTATTAATCTTCCTTCAGTCTTTCTAAACTCTTCTTGTACACTGTATGCAACTTGCTTTTCACTGACTGTAAAATTAGGAATCTCGGCATTTGTTGAATCACTTAATAATAATGTCACACCTGTTTCCCCTAAAAAAGAGATAACCTGATAATCAGCAGGATCACCAACAGGAGTTAGATCAAACTTAAAATCACCTGTAGAGACAATACGTCCATTAGGTGTATTGACAATAATACCTAAAGATTCAGGTATAGAATGATTTGTTTTAAAGAAACCGATATTAAAATATTTTGTTCGTATTTGATATAAATCATTAATTTCAATAAGCTTAGTTGCGTTTGTCAATTTCTTTTCTTCAAGTTTCCTTTTGATCATAGCACATGCTAAAGGAGATGCATAAATAAACCTGATAGGTACAACCTGTAATAAAAAGGGAATACCACCAATATGATCTTCATGTCCGTGAGTAATCAATAATGCTTTAATCTTTCTCGCATTTCTTTTTAAATAAGTATAATCAGGAATCACATAATCAATGCCAGGTAATCCATCTTCAGCAAACTTGACTCCGGCATCTATAATAACAATTTCTTCTTTATGTTCAATACAATACATATTTTTTCCAATTTCATTTAAACCACCTAATGCAAAAACTTTGGTATCATTGGAAAATTCTTCTTTTCTCGTAGGTCTTTTATTATTTGTCGTTCTTCTATTAGCTGGACGACTTTTTGGCGTTTCTGCCATTGCCTTACCACCTTTCTTATTAAATTATTCATTATGTATCAGCTATGCTTTTTATTATATCATATTTCCAATATTTATGCTTGCTTGACAAGAGTATGATAACGTAAATGAGTGAGAAATGCAATTGAAAAATAAAAAAGATGCATAACGCATCTTAAACAATCTTTTTGCATGCTGCTATTGCTAGTGAATGAGGACCAATATGACAAGAAACACTTAATGATAAAGGATCACAGAATGATACTTCACAAGGAAAAGCTTCTTCAACTTGTTCTTTGAATTTCAAAGCTTGATCTCTATCATATGTATAGGCAATCATGACATGGGTATTATGCATATCTTCACTATCATCTATTCTATCTTTAATATCTTTCATACATGCTTCTATCATGATTTTACTAGCTTTTGACATTGTGCGTGAAGTAGAGAAAGTATCTAATTTTTCACCTTGAAACTGTAAAACAGGCTTGATTTTTAATAATCCACCTAATGTTGCTACAGCAGGTGTTAAACGTCCACCTTTTTTAAGATATTCTAAAGTATTAACTGTAATATAGATTATAGCCTCCATTTTATGCTCCATTAAAATATCATGAATTTCTTGACCTGTTTTTCCTTGCTTAGCAAGTTCCAGTGCATCATATACATCCTGTTTTTGAGTGATAGAAATACGTTGTGAATCGACGACAAAAACCTTTCCAGCATATTCGTCTTCTTGCGCAATCATTAAAGCAGTTTGACAAGTACTGCTTAAACCACTAGACATAGGAATATGAACAATTTCATCATATTCTTCTAATAATTTGTCAAAATAATTTCTTACCACGCCAACAGCTGGTTGGGAAGTAGAAACATCATAATCATTCATTAATTTATCATAAAACTCTTCTTGAGTTAAATTAATATCTTCTAAATATTCTTCACCATCAATAGTAAAAGGCATAGGTATAACGGTAATGCCAAGTTCTTTGCCTTCTGCTTGAGTAATACCACTATTACTATCAGTCATTACTGCAACTTTCATTTTCATCATCCTTTCAATATAATTCATTATAACTTATTTATCAAATAATGAAAAGACTTTTATTTTTGTTGACATGTGTCAAAAAAACAATAAACTATGTCTTATAAAGAAAAGGGGTTGATATATATGAGTAGTATTTTACAAACAATGATTGATAAGTATAGCAATGTTGCAATGAATATTTTTGATGCTTTAGTCGTTTTTTTGATTGGCTGGTATGGGACAAAGTATTTGGTTAAGATTGTCAAAAGAATGTTAACAAATGCTGAAGTTGATCCAATTGTTTCTAATTTCTTGGGTTCTATAGCGATGTGGGCATTGAGGATTATTGTTATTATTACAGCAATAAGTACTTTAGGGGTTTCCACGACTTCATTAGTAGCAGTACTTACAACAGCTAGTGCAGCTATTGTTTTAGGTATGCAGGATTATATGAAAGGGATTGTTTCAGGGTTTGTTATATTATTAGCGAAACCATTTGTGAAAGGTGATTTGATTGAAATCAATGGTTATTTAGGTAAGATTGAAGAGATTCAAATGCTTTATACTTTTCTTATTACTTTTGATAATAAGATGGTTGTTATTCCGAATAATGATTTAGCTGGTAATGTTTTTGTCAATTATTCACATGAAGATACAAGACGTGTTGATATTGAACTAGAAGTGGATTATCGTACTGATGTAGAATTGGCAAAACGTTTAATTCTTGAAGTTGTGCAAAAACATCCGATGACATTAGAAAATCCTATTCCTTATGCAAGAGTATCTAAATATGGTGATAGTGCTATTACGATTACTTTAAGAGTTTGGACACAAACTGATCACTATTATGCTTTAAAAGATGACTTAATGGAACAAATTAAAGCTATTTTTGATCAAAATGATATTTCTATTCCATTTCCACAAGTGGATGTACATATGGATGCATAAATCACCGAAAGGTGATTTTTTAAATTCATATTTTTGATGGTAAAAATAAGCAAATTGTTTTATAATGTTTATGAGGAGGTAGTACTTATGGAATATCTTAATATAAAAGATCCTATATATCGTTTTGAACAACATGTCAATAATAATATTTATGTTGATAAAACTATGATGATAGATACTGTATCTCATTATATAAATAAAAGTGATTTTAGCTATATATGTGTGACTCGACCTCGTCGTTTTGGCAAAACATACAATGCTAATATGTTAGCAGCTTACTATACAAAAGGATATGATACAAAGAACATTTTTGATAAACTTAAAATATCTCAAACTAGTGATTACTTGAGACATCTTAATCAATATAATGTTTTATATATAGATTTTAGTGATATGAATGATACATGTTCATCATATGAAGAATATATTGCCTATATTAAACAAAATATTAAATCGGATTTAGAGTCAAAATATCATATAGAAGTATCCTTAAAAGCACCTATAAGTGCTGCTTTTAGAAAAACGGAAGATTCATTTATACTTATTTTGGATGAATGGGATAGTATTTTTTATAAGCCATTTATGAATGAACAAAATTGCATTAGTTATATGGAATTTTTAAAAAATCTTATTAAAGATAAGCTTTCAATTCGTTTGGCTTATATGACTGGAATTCTGCCTATAGTCAAGTATTCATCGGGATCTGCTTTGAATAACTTTTCGGAATTTAATTTTATAAACGATGGCAGATATGATGATTTCTTTGGCTTTACTGAAGATGAAGTGAAAGCTTTATGTAAACAATATCCGAAGTTAAAATATGAGGATTTAGAATATTGGTATGATGGATATAGTATTAGTGACGAAAAAAAATTATTTAATCCACGAAGTGTGTCAAGTGCTTTTGATCGTGGACGTTGTGGAAATTATTGGACTTCTACAGGTCCTATGAGTGAAATAGCTGATTGTATCGAAGATAATGTGGATGATGTTCGAGATGATATTGTACAATTAGTATCAGGTATTCCTGTTGAAGTTGAATTGATGGAGTATTTAGAAAAAGATGATAATCTTGATACAAGAGAGGAAATATTGTCATCTATGGTTATTTTTGGTTTCCTTACTTATCGTGATGGTTATTTATATATCCCTAATCATGAACTCATGCTTAAATTCGAAAAAATATTAAATAGAAAAGATATGGGTGGTTATAATGAAATTGTCAAACAAAGCAAGCTTATATTAAAAGCTACACAAGAGAAAAATGAAGAATTATTAGCTAATATGATTGAGGAAGCTCATAATAAAGAAATTGATTAATGATGAAAATAGTTTAGCTTGCCTGTTAACGGTTTGTTATATATATGCACGAAAGTATTATAGAACGGAGCGCGAAGAGCCAACAGGCAAAGGTCGATGCGACATGATATTTATACCACTAAAATCAAGTATCCCAGCTATAGTTATAGAGTTAAAGGTGAATGGTACACCACAAGAAGCTATAGACCAAATTATCAATAAGAATTATGTTGATAAAGTTAAAGACTATAAAGAAATATTATTAGTAGGTATAAGTTATGATTCTGATAGTACACACTCTGAATATAAGAGACATCAAGTGAAAATTAAAGAATACAGAGAAGAAGATTGATTTCAATCTTCTTTTAATAATAAAAAATTGAAGTGACACTGGTGTTGTTACACATAAAACTTTCGTTTTTGAACATTATACATATGTTAATATGACAAAAAGATAGAGATGATATGAAAAAATTATTAATGGTATTGATGATAGTATGCTTATGTGCTTGTCAGCAAAAATCAACATATAATGAAGCTCACAAGTTAATACTATTATTAGATGATATATTAGAAGTTATGCCTACGGATGTTTATGAGTAGTTGGATGTCCTTGCTTATGTTGATCAAACATATCGATTTAAAAATGACGAAGAAAATCCTATTCTTTGTTTAGATTTCACTTATGATGAAAATGATCAACTCATTCAATATGTTTCTAAAGAGTATGGTTTTGTAGATGAAGAATTAGTAGAAACTTCAATAAGTGAAAAAGAAGCTAAGTTATTAGCACAAGCCTTTGCTAGGGTATTTTTAGATAAAGAGGTAGTATTATATAACATTTAAAGATAACAACAGCGGTATATATCTTGTTCAATTAACAACCAATATGATTATTAAATATAAAGCATATTAAAAGAGAAGCCTTTTGGGCTTCGTTTATGCTTTTTGTAAGAATGTTTTATAAGCAAGATAGGCTTCGTATAAATCAACTTTAGATAAAACTTCATAAGGAGCATGCATACTTAGTATTGGGATACCAGCATCAATGACATCCATATTATTGTTAGCCATATAACATGAAATAGTACCTCCGCCACCTTGATCCACTTTACCAACTTCAGCTGTTTGGAAGTGAATATTACTTTCATCCATAATCTTTCTAATCTCTGCCACATATTCTCCATTAGCATCATTAGATCCACTCTTGCCTCTAGCACCAACATATTTATTGAAAACAATACCATTGCCTAAAAAAGCTGAATTCTTTCTTTCACTAACTTCTGCATATAATGGGTCATAACCATTACTAACATCACTAGAGAGAACTTTGCTATTAGTTAGCGTCCTTTTTAAATCTAAATATGATGTGTGTCCTGTTAAATTAAGTATTTCTGCAACACTATTTTCAAAGAAAACAGATTGAGCTCCAGTGGCACCCATACTGCCAATTTCTTCTTTATCAACTAATAAACAGCAAGATGTATAATCAACATCATCTATATCTAAAATAGCTTGTAATGATGTAAATGCACAGCATTTATCATCATGACCATAAGCTAAAATCATGGATTTATCTAAACCATAATCTCTGGCTTTGCCACTAGGAACAACTTCAATTTCAGCTGATAGGAAATCTTCTTCTTCAATATCATACTGATCTTTAAGTAGTTTTAAGATATTGGCTTTTACACTATCTTTTTCTTCATCTTTTAAGGGAATAGAACCAAGTGTTAAATCAAGATTTTCACCACTAATAAATTCATTAGCTGTTTTCTTTAATTGATCACTGGCTAAATGAGGTAATAAATCACTAATACCTACAACTGGATCGTCATCTTTTTCGCCAATATTAATATCAATAACTGTGTCATCTTTTTTCACAACTACTCCAATTAATGATAAAGGAATAGTAAGCCATTGATATTTTTTGATACCACCATAATAATGGGTATCTAATAATGCAAAACCATCTTTTTCATAGAGTGGATTTTGCTTAATATCCAATCTTGGTGAATCAATATGGGCACCCAGTATTCTTAGACCTTGGGTTATATCATTTTTACCTATCACAAATAAAATCATATTCTTATTTCGGTTATTAATAAATACTTTATCACCAGGTTTTAAAGTATCATATTCACTTATGTCTTTATAACCTTTTTGTTTGATTAAAGTAAGTGTTTCTTTTACAAAAGTTCGTTCGGTTTTTGCTTTTGTAATAAAGTTCTTGTAATCATTTGCAAAATTCATAATTTCATCATAGTTTTCATATTTGTTCCATGCATTTTTAGCGTACATATAATCACTCCTCCACATTTAATTCTAATAATTTTAAAATAATTTCAACTTGTTTTTGCATCATTGTGATAGATACATATTCATAAGGCCCATGATAATTATACCCACCTGTCCCAATATTAGGACAAGGAAGTCTTTTATAAGTCAACATAGCACCATCGGTACCTCCTCTAATTGGATTAGAGTAACTATCAATACCACAAGCTGTTTGCGCTTTCTTATAATTATCAATAATATACATATGATCTAATAGATGTTCTTTCATATTGAGATATGTTTCTTCAATAGTTACTTTAACCATTGGATAACCATATTTTTTATTAAGAAATTCTGCTATATCTTTAAAATCCTGACATTGTTGATGGACTAAATCTAAATCATGGTTTCTAATGATATATTCCATTACTGTTTTTTCACAATTACCATTTATTTGTAGTAAATGATTGAAACCTTCATAACCCTCTGTATATTCGGGACGGGCAAATGTTGGTAGCATGCAATCAAATTCTTGTGATATCGTAATAGAATTAATCATCTTATTTTTGGCACTACCAGGATGAATACTTTTACCTGTAATTTCAACAATAGCACTGTAAGCATTAAAATTCTCATATTCTATAAGATGAATATCACCACCATCTATAGTATAAGCATAATCAGCTTTAAAATAATCAAAATTAAAATGATCAGTACCTCTGCCTATTTCTTCATCACATGTAAATGCTATAAAAATATCATTATGCTTAAATTCGGGATGTTCATACATATATTGGACTAATTCCATAATAATAGCTATACCAGCTTTATCATCAGCACCTAATAATGTATTACCATCAGTATGAATAATATCATGATGAACGACACTCAATAAATCAGGAAACACTTTGGGATCCAAAGTCATTTGCTTTTCTTTATTGATGATAATAACATCACCTTGATAATCCCTGATAATAGATGGATGAATATTTTTTCCACTACAATCAGGAGACGTATCCATATGAGCAATAAAACCAATAACATCACCTTGGTGGTTGTTATTAGAAGGTATAGTAGTATAAACGATACCATAGTCATCTAATAAAGCATTCATTTCATATTGCTGTAATTCTTTAACCAGTAATCTAGCTAGATTTAGTTGTTTTGAAGTCGATGGTATACTATTAGACGTGGCGTCTGATTGTGTATCATAACTGATATATTTTAAAAATCGGTCTTCTATGCTCATGATATAACCTCACTTTCAACGAAAGATATTATACACTTATTCCATATTTTTGGCAAAAGATATACTAAAGATTATGATTTATGATATTTTTTTGAAAAAGGAAATTTATGTTGACTAATTAAAAAGGTTCAGATATGATAAAACTATAAAATAAAAACATTGATGTGACATAGTAAAAATTCTTGAGACATAAGAGATATAATGGATGGTGCGAATTATACGTTAAAGAATTTTGAATACACCACGGAGTTGTTGCTTTGATAAGGGGCAAACGGGATTCATAACGTTATCTATGATATGAGGTCATTACGAAGTAATGATAAACTGAGGTGGTACCACGATCACTCGTCCTTAGAAGACGAGTGTTTTTGTTTTATAGGAAGGAGAGAAGTATGAAAAAATTTTTATCTATTTTATTGTGTGGCGTGATGGCATTGACTCTTGCAGCTTGTGGTAGCAATGAGGCATCGACTTCAAATTCTGCCATTCTTATGAGTGAAAATGATTTGTTGTCTTTAGATTCATCACAAGCATCTGATGGGACAGCATTAGAAGTTATTCAAGCGTTTACAGATGGTTTGTATGGTTATGAGGCTGATGGGACAATAGCCTTGGCATTAGCAGATAGTGTGGATGTATCTGAGGATGGACTAACGTATACTTTTACGTTGAAGGATGCATCATGGTCTAATGGTACAGCTGTAACTGCTAATGATTTTGTTTATGCATGGAGACGTGCTTTATCTGAAGGTAGTGATTATTCTTATTTATTTGGTGGCGGCGGAGCCAATATCAAAAATGCTAAAGCTATTATTAATGATGGCGCTGATGTGACAACGTTAGGTGTAACTGCTATTGATGATAAGACATTACAAGTTGAATTGGAATCAAGTTGTGCTTTTTTTGAAGCTTTGTTAGCATTTCCACCATTTTTCCCATTGAATGAGGAATTTGTTGAATCTTGTGGTGATCAATATGCAACCAGTGTGGATAACTTATTATCTTGTGGGGCTTTCACTTTAACATCATGGGAAATAGGTACGAAAGTTGTGATGGCTAAGAATGAAAGTTATTATGACGTTGAAGATGTGCAAATTGATGAAATTACTTTAAATTTAGCTCAGGATCAATCTGCAGCAGCTATGCAATTTGATAGCGGTGAGTTGGATTACTGTATTATTTCTTCAGCATTGGTTGATAGTTATAAGGATAGTGAATATTATGATACGATTAATAAAGGAACAATGTGGTATTTATATGTTAATTTTGAAAATGAATATTTAGCAAATGAAAATATTCGTAAAGGTTTATCAGCTGCTATCGATAGAGTCGATTTATGTGACAATATCTTAAAAGATGGTTCTTCTGCAGCTACAGGATTTGTACCAGCTGAACTGACAACTAATAGTGATGGTACGGATTTTGCAACAGCATGTGGTGATTTATTAGCTGAATATGAAGTTGATTATAACTTAGAAAAAGCTCAGGAATATATAGATGCAGGTCTTGCAGAATTAGGTGTTGATGAAATTACTATTACGATGCTATACGGCACTGATGAAACAATTGATGATGTAGCAACTTATATTGAACAAGCATTTAGTTCTTTAGAAGGCATTAACTTTAAATTATCTGCAACCCAAAAAGAAGGCCGTGTCGAAAGTCAAAAGTCTGGTGATTTTGATTTATCATTAAGTCGTTGGGGTCCTGATTATGCTGATGCTTCTACTTATTTAGATTTGTTAGAATCCGAGCAAACTTATAACTATGGTAAGTATAGCAGTTCTACTTATGATGAGCTTATTAACAATGCAAGAAGTGAAACTGATAAAGCAACACGTGAGCAATATTTGATGGATGCCAATGCATTGGTTGTGGAAGATATGGCTATTATACCAATATTTA
Organism: Erysipelotrichaceae bacterium; assembly: GCA_021201655.1. Lineage (GTDB taxonomy): Bacteria > Bacillota_I > Bacilli_A > Erysipelotrichales > Coprobacillaceae > JAJQDJ01. The sequence continues at coordinate 11,317 of JAJQEL010000036.1, forward strand.
ATCAAGGTCAAGCAATATTGCAAAGTACAACACTAAGTGGTATATACCATAATGCTTGTGGAACACCATATATTTTCAAATATATAACCAAATCATAAAAATTGGTAAAATGTGTTATAAAGACAATTTATAACACATTTTTTTACACAAAAATGGGTAATGGACGCAGAATTTATTCTTTTTCTATACTTAAAATTGTTTGACGGATGTGAAATTGTGTTATATACTAATCCTATGACAAAACATTGTCTATTCATTTTAACGAGAGAGGAGAAATAAAATGAAAATAATGAAAAAAGTATTTTCTGCAGTTTTATGTTGTGCAATGGCTTTAACATTAGCAGCTTGCGGAAGTAGCGATACTACTGATAGTGATACAAGTAGTGTTACTTTAATGAGTGAAAATGATTTATTGACATTGGATTCATCTCAAGCTACTGATGGTACTGCTTTACAAGTTATCCAAGCATTTACTGATGGTTTATATGGTTATGCTGAAGATGGAACTGTTACAGAAGACTTAGCAGAAAATGTAGCAATTTCTGATGATGGTTTAACTTATACGATTACATTAAGAGAAGCTTATTGGTCTAATGGTACTCAAGTAACAGCTAATGATTTCGTCTATGCATGGAAACGTCTTATTACTGAAGGTAGTGAATATGCATACTTATTAGGTAGTACAGGATTCAAATTAAAGAATGCTGATGCAATTATGGATGATGGTGAAGACGTTGATACTTTAGGTATTACTGCTGAAGATGATACAACTTTAGTATTAGAATTGGAATCTCAATGTGCTTATATTGAAGCATTAATGGCATTCCCAACATTCTTCCCATTAAATCAAGAATTCGTTGAATCATGTGGAGATCAATATGGTACAACTATTGATAACTTGATTGGTTGTGGTGCGTTTACTTTAACAACTTATGAAGTTGGTAACAAGGTTGTCTTAACTAAGAATGATAGTTATTATGATGCTGACGAAGTCACTATTGATGAAGTTACTATTAACTTAGCACAAGATCAATCTGCAGCTGCATTACAATTTGATAGTGGTGAATTAGATTATTGTATTATTACTTCAGCTTTAGTAGATACTTATAGCAGTAAAGAAGAATATAGCACAATTAACAATGGTTTCTTATGGTATATTTATCTTAACTTTGAAAATGAATATTTAGCAAATGAAAATATCCGTAAAGGTTTATCTGCTGCTATTGATAGAGAAGACTTATGCTATAACATCTTAAATGATGGTTCTTCTCCAGCTACTGGATTTGTTCCTGGTGAATTATGTACTAACACTGATGGTACTGACTTTGCTGAAGCATGTGGCGATTTACTTGCTGAATATGAAGTTGATTATGATTTAGAAAAAGCTCAGGAATATATAGATGCTGGTTTAGCAGAATTAGGTGTTGATAGTATTAGCATTTCTATGTTATACGGTACTGATGAAGGCGTTAATGACGTTGCTACTTACTTAGAACAGGCATTTAATGCATTAGATGGTGTTAACTTTACATTATCAGCAACTCAAAAAGAAGCTCGTATCGAAAGCTTAAAAGTTCAAGATTTCGAAATGGCTTTAACTCGTTGGGGACCTGACTATGCAGATTCATCTACTTATTTAGATTTATTAGGATCTGATCAAATGGATAACTACAACTATGGTCAATATAGTAATGAAGATTATGATGAATTAATTTATGCAGCTAGAGTTGAATCAGATGCTGAAACTCGTGAAAATTACTTAATGGAAGCTAATGCTTTGGCAACTGAAGAATGTGCCGTTATTTCAATCTTCAACCAAGGTCAAGCAGTATTAACAAGTTCAAGAATGACTGGATTATTACACAACGCTTGTGGTACTCCATACATCTATAAATATATTCAAGTAACTGAATAAAATCAAAATTTAAAGACATGACTTTCTAAGTTATGTCTTTTTTTAATAAAATAATAATAAAAAACTTGCATTGCAATAAAATAATGTTATAATAGTTGTGCGTTAAAAGTTAATGATAGTTATGAATATGATTAAATGATTTTTATGGATAAAAATCACAACAATTCACAAAATATGTGTGCATTATTGTATACAAACAAAAAAATATTTTGCGATAATTTGTTTTAAAACGAATTTAATCATCTATATTTTTGTAAAAGGACAAATTAGTAACTTAAAAATTAATGAATAACGATAAAAATTGTTTGACATATGGGTAAATGTGTTATATACTTGATTCATGACCTATATGTCATTCCATTATTTTGGAGAGAGGAGAAAAAAGACATGAAAATAATGAAAAAAGTATTATCTGCTATGTTGTGTTGTGCTATGGCATTTACTTTAGCTGCTTGTGGTAGTAGCGATGATAGTGCAAGTGCAGATGTTGTAGTCATGAGCGAAAATGATTTAATGTCATTAGATTCATCTCAAGCAACTGACGGAACTTCTTTTGAAGTTATTGCTGCTTTTAAAGATGGCTTATATGGCTATGCTGAAGATGGCACATTAACATTAATGTTAGCAGAAAGTGTAGAAGTTTCTGATGATTTATTGACTTATACTTTCACATTAAAAGATGCAACTTGGTCTAACGGAACAGCTGTAACAGCTAATGATTTCGTTTATGCATTACAACGTTGTATTAATGTAGGTAGTGAATATGCATTCTTACTTGGAGAACAAGGTGCTAATATCGTCAATGCTGAAGCAGCTATTGCTGGTGAAGTAGATGCAAGTGAAATTGGGGTTACTGCTGTAGATGATAAGACATTAGTATTTGAATTAGCTAGTCCTTGCGGTTTCTTCGATAAATTATTAGCTTTCCCAACATTCTTCCCAATTAATGAAGAATTTGCTGAAGAAAAAGGTGATTCATATGCAACATCAATCGATAATTTATTATATTGCGGTGCATTTGAATTAACTACTTGGGAACTTAACAACAAAGTTGTTTTAACTAAGAATGAAAACTATTATGATGCTGATGTTGTACAAGTTAATTCAGTAACTATTAACTTAGCTCAAGATCAATCAGCTGCTGCATTACAATTTGACAGTGGTGAATTAGATTACTGTGTTATTTCTTCATCATTAGTTGATACTTATAGCAGTAATGAAGGTTATAGTACAATTAATAATGGTTACTTATGGTATTTATATATTAACTTTGAAAATGAATTATTAGAAAATGAAAACATTCGTAAAGGTTTATCTGCTGCTATCGATAGAGATGATTTATGTGAGAATATCTTAAAAGATGGTTCTTCTTCTGCAAGTGGTTTCGTACCTGCAGAATTATCAACAAACTCTGATGGTCAAGACTTTGCTGAAGCATGTGGTGATTTATTGGCAGCTAACGAAATTGATTACGATTTAGAAAAAGCTCAGGAATATATTGATGCTGGTCTAGCAGAATTAGGTGTTGATAGTATTAGTATTGATTTAGTATATGGTACTGATGAAGGTGTAAATGATTGTGCAACTTACTTAGAACAAGCATTCAATGCATTAGATGGTGTTACATTAACATTAGTAGCTACAAATAAGCAAGCTCGTATTAACACATATCTAAAAGATGGTGACTTTGATTTATGTTTAACTCGTTGGGGACCTGATTATGCAGATGCTACAACTTATTTGAATAACTTAGAGACATCACAAATTGGTAACAATAACTATGGTTGCTATTCTAATAGTGAATATGACGATTTATTAGCTGCTGCTAGATCTGAAGGTGATGCAGCTACTCGTGAAGGTTACTTAATGGAAGCAAATAATATTTTAATGGAAGATGTTGCAATTGTTCCTATTTTCGAACAAGGTCAAGCAGTATTACAAAGCAGTAGCTTAAGTGGATTAGTTCACAATGCTGTTGGTACACCTTATATCTTTAAATATGTAACTAAATCATAAAAATTAATGATTTAAATTAAAATGGATGAGTATAGAAGCACTTTATGGGAATCCATAAAGTGCTTTCCTTATTTTAGTCGAAAGGGGGAAGACATATGAATAAAGGTATGATGAAATATATTGGTAAGCGTTTAGCTATCTCAGCCGCTACATTGTTCGTCATAATTCTTGTCTTGTTTTTGATGTTAAAGTTGATGCCTGGTACACCTTTCAATGATGAAAAATTGACTGAAGCTCAATTAGCTGTCTTAATGAGCAAATACGGCTTAGATCAGCCAATTATGGTTCAATTTTGGAATTATTTAAGAAATATGTTAACAGGTGACTTTGGTGTTTCTTATGTTATTAATAAAAATATGAATATTTCCCAATTAGTTGGTAGTGCTATGGGCATTTCATTTAGACTTGGTGTCATGGCTACTATTCTTGGAACAGTTATTGGTATTTTATTAGGTATTGTGGCTGCATTGAATAAAAATACATGGATTGATAGTGTTTCTACAATTATATCAGTTATTGGTGTTTCTATTCCATCATTCGTATTTGCCTTATTATTGGTTTACTTATTAGGTGCTAGATGGCGTATATTCCCGACCCAATACAGTAGTTCTAAACCATTTGTTTCAGCCATTATACCAGTTATAGCGTTGTCTATGAGCGTTATTGCTAACGTGGCGCGTTTTACGCGTACTGAGATGATTAGTGTATTAGGCAGTGATTATATGATTCTTGCGAAAGCAAAAGGTTTGGATCAAAGAACATTGATTTTTAAACATGCTTTACGTAACTCATTAATTCCTGTTATTACAATTTTAGGTCCAATTATGGTTAATATCATGACTGGTACAATGGTTGTAGAGAAGATTTGTGGTATTCCTGGTTTAGGTAAATTGTTGATTTCTAGTATTCAACAAAATGACTACAATGTTACACTTGCATGTTCATTCTTATATGCAGTTATGTATATTATTATTGTATTAGTTATTGATGTTCTCTATGGAATTATTGATCCTAGAATCAGATTAGGAAAGGGGGATTAGTCAATGGATGATTTAAAAGATATTGAATTTTTACCAGATGATTTTGAATTTATTGGTAATAATCAAGATATTATGAAAGATGAAGTCATGCCTGATGTTCCTTTCTGGTTAGATGTATGGAGAAGATTTAAAAAGAATAAAGGCGCTGTTATCGGTGCAATTGTCATTATTTTCGTTATTATTATGGCTATATTTATGCCAATGTTGTCTCAATATAAATTTGATGCTATTGATTCTTCACATGCAAACATGACCCCTGGTTCAGTTCACTGGTTTGGTACTGATAACTTTGGTCGTGACTTATGGGTACGTACTTGGACTGGTACACGTGTATCATTAATCGTAGCATTTGCAGCTATCGCTATTGATGTTGTTGTTGGTGTTACTTATGGTATGATTTCAGGCTATTTTGGTGGTATGGTTGACCAAGTTATGCAACGTATCCAAGAAATCTTGAACTCAATTCCAACATTAGTTGTATTAACATTATTGATGACTGTTTTGGAAGCATCATTAACAACAATTATCTTTGCCTTGATGTTTACAGAATGGATTGGTATGAGCCGTATTACCAGAGCTCAGGTTTTACAAATCAAAGAAGAAGAATTTGTTTTGGCTTCACGTACATTAGGAGCAAGTAGTTTCTTTATTATCTTTAAAGAAATCTTACCTAATATTTATTCACAATTGATCGTAATGTCAATGATGTCTATTCCAAATGCTATCTTCTATGAAGCATATTTGTCATTCGTTGGTTTAGGTTTGACTGTGCCTAATGCCTCATTAGGGGTTTTAATCAATGATGGATTTACATATTTCTTGTCTTATCCTCATATGGTTGCAATACCTGTTATAGTTTTAGGTGCATTGATGTTAAGCTTTAACTTATTTGGTGATGGTTTACGTGATGCATTAGATCCTACAATGAAGGAGATGTAATTATGGCAGATAGAGAAAAAATATTAGAGATAAAAGATTTACGTATTTCTTTTAAAACAACAAATGGAACAGTCAATGCCATTCGTGGTGTTAATCTAGAATTACATAAAGGTGAAACCATTGCCATTGTAGGTGAATCTGGTTCAGGTAAATCTGTAACAACAAAAGCTGTTATGGGTATTATGGCTAGTAATGCCACTATTGATTCTGGTGAAATTAATTATGTTTGGTATGATGAAGATACTGGTGAAAGAAACGAAAGAGATTTAACAAAGATGAGCGAATCTGAAATGGGTAAAATTATCCGTGGACGTAAAATCGCTATGGTTTTCCAGGATCCAATGACTTCATTGAATCCAACAATGACAATTGGTAAACAAATTATGGAACCAATGATTTATCATTATGGTAAATCAAAAGAAGAAGCTCATGCTAAAGCTTTAGAATTATTACAATTAGTAGGTATTACAAATGCTGAAGATCGTATGAATAACTATCCTCACCAATTATCTGGTGGTATGAGACAAAGAGTTGTTATCGCAATTGCTTTATCATGTGATCCATATGTATTGATTTGTGATGAACCTACAACTGCATTGGATGTTACTATCCAGGCAAAAATCCTTGAATTAATTAAAGATATTCAATCAAAGAAAGATTTATCAGTTATTTATATTACTCATGACTTGGGCGTTGTGGCTAAGGTTGCTGACTTTGTAAACGTTATGTATGCTGGTAAGATTGTCGAAAGAGGAACTATTGAAGAAGTCTTCTATGATCCTCGTCACCCATATACTTGGGGTCTATTATCAGCTATGCCTGACTTAAGTACAAATGATCCAGAATTGTATACAATTCCTGGTGCACCACCAAACTTAGCTTATGAAATTAAAGGTGATGCTTTCGCACCTCGTAATCAATTTGCTTTAAATATTGATAAGAGAATTGATCCACCTTTATTCCCTGTACCTGGTAGTGATACACATTTATGTGCTAGCTGGTTAATGCATGAAAAAGCACCTAAAGTGGAAATGCCAGAATCATTACAACGTCGTATTGCCAATATGAAGAAGGAGGCTGGAATAGAATGAGCGAAACTATGCAACCTATCTTAGAGGTCGAAAACTTAAAACAACATTTTAAAGTAAGTAGAAAGTTCACAGTTAAAGCTGTTGATGGTGTTTCTTTTAAAATTTATCCTGGCCAGACTTATGGATTAGTTGGTGAATCTGGTTCAGGTAAATCAACAACAGGTAGAAGTATTATTCGTCTATATAAACCTACTTCTGGTAAGATTGTATTCAATGGTCAAGATATTTCAGGTAAAATGTCTGAAAAAGATATCAAGCTTTTAAGAACAAAGATGCAAATGATTTTCCAGGATCCAATGGCTTGTTTGAATCCTCGTATGAAAGTTATTGATATTATTGGTGAAGGGTTAGATATTCATCATTTATATGAAACTCAAGAAGAAAGAAGCCAAATGGTTTATCAGATGCTAAACTTAGTTGGTTTATCAAAAGAACACGCTATGCGTTATCCACATCAATTTTCAGGTGGTCAAAGACAACGTATTGGTATTGCCAGAGCATTGATTATGGATCCAGACTTAATTATTGCTGATGAAGCTATTTCTGCATTGGATGTTTCAATTCAGGCCCAGGTTGTTAACTTAATGAGAAATATTCAACGTGATTATGGTAGTGCAATATTATTTATTGCCCATGACTTATCAATGGTTAAGTATATTTCTGATCATATTGGTGTATTACACTTAGGTCATATGGTTGAATCTGGTACTACAGATGAAATTTTCTCTAATCCAATTCATCCTTATACAAAATCATTGTTATCAGCTATTCCTGAACCAAACCCAGTATTAGAAAAGAAGAGAACTTCTTTATCATATGATTATGCTACTAGCAGGTTAGATTATGAAGCAGGTACCGAACATTATGTTACTGATACGCATTATGTTTTAGCAACTGATGATGAATTTGCTAAGATGATGGCTGATCAAGGAACAATAAGATAAAAATATTAATAAAATATCCAAGATATTCATCTTGGATATTTTTTATAATTGAGATAAATAAGTTATCAAAACATGATACATTTTTTGAAATGATTCTATATTCATAGTTTCTTTAGGTGTATGAGCATTATATGATATTGGTCCTAAAGTTATAATATCTAAATCTGGAATGAGGCCTTTAAAAACACCTATTTCTAAGCCTCCATGTGAGGCTTTTTCAATCAACTCTTCATGTAATTCTTTTTGAATAACTTGTTTGTATAATTCTCTCATTGGGGAATGAACTTCATAGTTCCAGCCTGGATAATCTGATTCTTTGATAATTGTTGCATTAAATAGTTTAGAAATCATTTCTATTTCATAGGCTAGTTCATCTTTAGCAGACTGCATTGGACTACGTATTTGATAACTTGCCTGTAAGATATCATCATTGATTGCTATAACACCTAAATTAAGAGATATAGTAGTAAGATTATCAATCACCATACTTTTTGCTTTAAAACCATTAGGTAAAAGATATAACAAATTAATGGCTTCTTTAGAAGTTTGTAAATCATATGAATAGGAAGCTTTTTGAGGTACTTGTTCTAGATGATAGATGACATTTGGATCGCTGTGTTCATATTCTACTTGAATATTTTTATAGATTTGATGGAATATCATATCAATATATTTAATAGATGTATCGCAAGCAAAAGTAATCTCACATAATCGCGGTATAGCATTTTCCTTTGCACCACCTACAACATCCACTAAATAAACATCTATTTCATCTGTTAAATGTTGTAACATACGAATAGCTATTTTATTAGCATTACCTCTTTCTTTATCAATAAAATGACCAGAATGTCCTCCTAATAGTCCTGATACAGATAGTTTAAATGTATTGTAAGTATTATCCTTTCGTATTAATGGCCTATTAACCTTGCATCTTAAACCACCTGATGAAGAAACGCATGTAGATACTTCACCACCACTATCTAAACCAATCATCTTATGTGCTCGTAAATTTTCTGCTTTTAAATTCTTAACACCACATAAACCTATTTCCTCTTGTACAGTAAATACACAATCTAATGGTGGATGTGCCAATGTATCGTCTTCTAAAATAGCCAACATATAAGCAATACCATAACCATCATCCGCTCCAAGTGTTGTGCCATGGGCTTTTAACCATCCATCCTCTTCGTATAAATCAATAGGATCATTCATAAAATCAATATTACAATCGTCTTCTTTTTCCCATACCATATCCATATGTGCTTGTAACATGACAGGTTCATGATCTTCATAACCACTACTTGCATCCTTATAAACAATCACATTATACATATCATCCTGATAATAATGAAGTTGATGTTTTATCGCAAATTTTACTACATATTGACTGATTCTCTCTTCATGATAGGAACCTCTAGGAATTTTAGAAATTTCTTCAAAATATTTATAAACAGCTATATTTTTATCTAATACACTCATATTGTACCTCCCATGAACGCATTATATCATAATTTTTTTAAGAAATGAATTGCGAATTAAATTTTTGTAATTTAATGCAAAATTCCCAAATCTATATTTTATTAACTTTAATTATTTGCTATAATATATTCGTATAAAAAATTTAAGGAATTTTAGACGTCTAACAAATGATGAAATATCACAACAAAAGGAGAATACATATGATGAAAAGATTTTAATGGTATTGAATCAAAAGATATTATAAATACAAAGAGTAATATATCTCAGGTAATTATCAAACTGTTGAAAAAATCCAAACTACAACCTAGAAAATGCAAATCTTGTGGTAAAGTTCTACCTTGGAATTATCCATATAGCATGTGTCAACAATGTCATAATGAACGTTATACCCATTATTATAATGATTTTTATGATTATTATTAAAAAAGCAGGAATTTCACTATTCCTGCTTTGCAGCATCTACAAATGCTTTAAATATTTGTTTGCTTTTTTCATCCACTAAATGAAGATACTCTGGATGCCATTGCACAGCCCATAAGAACTTTTTCGTTGGATCATAAACAGCTTCAATCAAACCATCTGGAGAAATTGCCATTGGTTTTAATTGTCTGGATAAATCTTTAATCGCTTGATGATGTAAAGAATTGACACCAATTGTTTCTTTTCGTAACAATTCATAAAGAGGTGTATCTTTATAAATCTGTACATCATGTATCGGTTCATCATAAGGTCTACCTTGACGATGCTTGATATTACTTTTGTGTTGGGTATTCAAATCCTGATACAATGTTCCACCTAGTAAAACATTCACCATTTGAATCCCTCTGCAAATACCTAAAATAGGTTTATCTTGTTGATAGGCTAAAGAAAACAATAAACTTTCTAAATCATCTCTTTCCTTAGATATTTCACCACATACATCTAATTTATCTTCATGATAAAGCTCAGGATTAATATCATGACCACCTGTAAACAAAAATCCATCGCAAACTTCAACAATCTCTTTTATTTCATCTATTTTATCGGTAAATGTTAAAATCATAGGAATACCACCAGCTTCTTGAATACCATCAGTATAACCTGGTAACATCCAAATATTACCTTTAGTATAATCCATTATTGGTAATACACCTATTAATGGTTTCTTCATAAACGTACCTCCTTAAAATTATCATCATGATAACTTTATATCAGTATATCATAATTATCGAAATAATCAACTATTATGTAATTCATTATAACGGGTCATAGCACGTATTACCTTATTTGTGTTATTCCTAATATATTGTAAATGATACGGCTTAATAATCTCTAAAAACTTACTATAACCTGCTATAGGATCATTTACTTCAAATTCTAATTCATAATCTTCTTTATCTAAATAATTATTCTTATCCAATGATAACATACCTTCATCTAATAATATATCAGTTCGATAAGTACTTAAAGAATAGAGCTGTTGTAATTGATTATAAGGAATATTGTTTTCTTCTAATATTGTGATAATTTCATTATTCATAGGTTCATGATTAATAAATTTTTCTTTTTCTTCTTTAGTTAAATCAATATTTGTTTCTAAACGATGACCTTGATAAGGTCTTTTTAATGTGAGTTCATATTTATCTTTTTTAGATCTAATTCGTAACATGAAGTGTAATTCGTTTAAAAGAGGATGGGTAAAGTAATCATTGACTTGTAAGTAAGCATCTGTTATTTGATTTTGATAATCGTTAATGATTTGTTGATAAGTATCTTTAGTAAGAAGTATTTTGTATTCTATTTCTATTTGTTCATTCATTTTTATCACCTTTCTTATTTTATAATTTATTGCAATAATTTTCAATTAATATATAATGTTGTTGAGGTGGTTATATGAAAAAATATGCTATTGTCTGTAAACAAGATAAGAAATCTATAGAGGTGTCGCAAGCTATTCGTCTGGAATTGGATAGTATCATGGATTATGATGAAAAGTATCCTGAACTTGTGATTAGTGTTGGTGGAGATGGCACAATGCTTTATAGTGTTCATAAATACATGTATCAAATTGAATCTGTATCTTTTATTGGCATTCATACAGGGACCTTAGGTTTTTTAACAGATTATCAAAAGGATGAATATTTAGATTTTATTGAAGATGTAAAAAATAATAAGTATCATATATATCATCGTTGTTTATTGGAATTAGTAGCTAATGGACATACTTATTATGCATTAAATGAAGTCAGAGTAGAAAATAATCGTCGTTCACAGGTAATGGATATTTATATTAACCATGACTTTTTTGAAACATTTAGAGGTAATGGTTTATGTATCTCTACAGCCTCAGGTTCTACAGCTTATAATAAATCATTAGGTGGAGCTGTTATTAATTCAAGTGCAGGTCTTATGCAATTAAGCGAAATAGCTGGGATTCATCATAATGCTTATCGCTCTTTAGGTTCACCTTTGATATTGGATTATAGTCATAAGATTGAACTTCGTTCAGATAATTTTGATGGTGCTATATTAGGTGTTGATCAGTTGGTTTTTGATTTAAAGGGAGCTGATCGAATAGAAATTGTATTATCTAATAAAAAAGCACGATTTATCCAATATCGCCATGTTCCATATATTCAAAGATTAAAGCGAGCTTATTTAAGTGATTAGATATTGGATTGTAGACAAAGATGATAAGAGGATTGATCATTATGCATGGGATGAATTGCATATCAGTCATAATGCATTAAAAAACATTAAAATGAATGGTAAAATATTAGTAAACAATATTGAACAAACAGTTCGTTATCATTTGCATGTTGGTGATGTTTTAACATTTATCTATCCTGATGAAATCAATGAAATGGAACCTTATGAATATCCTTTAAAGATAGTTTATGAAGATGATTATTTATTAGTGATTGATAAACCCAAAGGTATTGCTTGTTTACCAACTAAAGCCCATTATAACCATTCTTTAGCCAATATCCTCACATATTATTACCAGCAGATTGATCTTCATTCAACGATTCACTTTGTCAATCGTTTAGATAAAGATACATCTGGTTTAATGATTATTGCCAAATATCGTGAAATCCATGATTTAATGATAAGAGACTTTGAGCATATTTATCGTATATATCAAGCCCACACTGAAGGTTATGTAGATAAAGGTACTATTTCACTACCCATATATAAAAAAGATAATGAAATGAAAAGAATCATAGATGAACGAGGTGTAAGTGCAATAACACATTATCAATGTATGTCTTATCATGATGACATATCATTTGTCAAATTTCGTCTAGAAACAGGGAGAACGCATCAAATAAGGGTACATATGGCTGCTATTGGACATCCTTTAGTGGGCGATGAACTTTATGGAAACAAAGGTGATTTTGATTTAGATAGTGTGATGATTGCCTTTATGCATCCAGTGACCAAACAACTTATAACATTACAAAAAAGATGCTCAATTTGAGCATCTTTTCATATAAATAAGCTAGTGATAAAAGCTCCTAAACAAGCAATAAAAGCTACAGTAGTTAAACTATATTCTTTATAGGCTAAAACCAATGCTATTATAAAACCGACTAAAGCTGTATATGTATTACCAGTACTAGATAAGATGGATGGAAAAGCCATAGCTGATAAAGTGACATAAGGTACATAATATAAGAAAGATTTAATAAATGTATTTTCAATATCTTTATGGATAAAGGTTAAAGGAATAGCCCTAATAAGATAAGTGACTAATGCCATGATTAATATGTATATATATGTCTTATTCATTGTTAGTCTCCTCTATTGGAAACAAATAAGCAAATAGTGAAGCTAAAAACAAGGTAATAATGATAATTCTAAAGCCACTAGATATTTGGTTGATAATTGGTAATATTGCAAATAAGCTACTGACAATCATAGATGTTATAACAATGATCATAATCTTGTTGTTATGTTTAGCTGGAGGAATAATAATCGCAATAAACATACCATATAAAGCTAAACCTAAAGCATTTAATATATTTACTGGTAATATATTACCAAGTGTTGCACCGATAAATGTCCCAGCTCCCCAGCCAATCATGCCACTTGTCATTAAACCATAAGAATAGTAAGGAGAAATTCTACCATCTTGCATCATAGATACCCCATATATTTCATCAGTTATTCCATGGGAAACAACCATTCTTTGTAATATCGAAGCATTCTTATCAATCTTTTGCGATAAAGATGTGGACATTAAAATATAACGCATATTAAGAATGAGCTGTGTTAAGGCAATCTCAAAATAACTGGCTTGAACTATGATTAACTCTAAGCCACCAAATTGACCTGCTGAAGTTAAACAAGATAAAGAAAGAACAGTTGCTTCAATAACACTTAAACCACCTATACTTGCTTGTAATCCAAAAGTTAAAGATACTGTAAAATAACCAACGCCAATAGGAATAGCGTCTTTAACACCTTTTATCCATAATTCTCTTTTCATATCTTTCACCATTAAAAAGTATATGATTCTAATTTTTAAAAGTAAAGAATTATTTGTTATTATCAATACATAAATTGAATAATCCTAATAATATATATTGTTGTAAGTTATCAATTTTTATTATATTGATATGATAATCATCAACATGACCTGCAAACGTTCCTTTTAGCATATCTTCAACAACTTGCGTATCATCAATCAAATCACTATATAACACTATTACAGAAGGAGATATAATACATACAATTGTTAATATGAGTTTATATACCAATTCTAATATACCTTTTGGTGTCACACTTAACTCCTCTTTTGGCTGTGATAATTCAAGCGATAAGAATTTCACTTCTCCTGCAAGATAAGAATTCCCAGTTATAAGTTTTCCATCAATAACTGTCCCAAGTCCTGCATCTAAACCGATAGGTTGAAACAAGAAACAGAAAGAGTCATATTTATTTTGTGAAGCATAATAACCGATAGCTGCACTATTTACATCATTGGCAATGATAACTGATATTTTATACTTCTCTTCTAAAATATCCTGTAAATGACAATTACAATTTTCTACAAATGTTGATAATACATTGCCATTATCAACGATTCCAGGTATTGATATAGCTATTTTTGTAAGCAGCGGATAATCTAGTAAACAAATATCAATAACACTATAGATATCATCCAAAGAAATGGTATTTTTGACTATTTCTTTCTCTAATTTGATATGTTGATGATGATAAATGCGATAATTAATATAGTTATGATGATTATTCTTATATAAGGATAAACATAATACGGTTTCTTTAAGCTTAGTATTTCTTTTAAAAGAAATATGTTTCTTGTTATCGCTATTTTCGACATTTTGTGATTTATCAATGCTATCTTGAATAATATCCAACATCGCATGAACATCATACTTTGCAAATACACCAGTCGGAATTTCTTTAACAATTTTATCTTTTAATAAAGCTTTTGTTTCCGCTAGTTCATAAGCTATTTGCGGTGCCAATAATACAACATCATAATTTTCTTTCATTTGATATAACATATGATAACCTACAGCTGATACATGAATATTAAGATCTAATAATTCAACTGTTTCGTTGATTTTTTGTGCAAAAAAGCTTGTAGTGAGACCACCTGAACAACATAATAAAACATTAATATGTGTTTTACTATTGATTTTATTTATTGTTTCTTTCATTTCTGAAAATAACTTAACAGCATGTTTCAGATTCTTCATTTGAAAATGTAAATAAAATTCCGTATCATTTTTAATCTTGTTGTAAACACAAAATTCTATAATATTATTATTGTTGAAAGTGATATAACTTTCCATTGCATCAGTTTCTAAAGATATTTTTATCCTCCGTTTCTTTTAAGCCTAGATCCTTACCTTGTAAAACAATCCATCTTTTAAATATACTTACATAAATATCACATAAAAATTCATCCATAATAAAACCACCTTTGTTAAGGGTATTTTATCAAATGGTTTTATAAAAATAA
>JAJQEL010000036.1:26724-64505 GCA_021201655.1 Erysipelotrichaceae bacterium
AAAATAAGGATTGTGGAAACTATTGATAATTTTCTTTTTAAATAAACATGAAAAATAAAGAATAATTGATATTTTTTTCTCATCAAAAAGAACTATCAATAGATAGTTCTAATCAACAATATTTCTGTTTTTAACAATGTTGTTTTGTGAATTAATATCCATAAACATAGCGATAGAAATCATATAAGATAATAGTGATGATCCACCATAGGATATAAAAGGTAAAGTAATACCAGTAATAGGTAATAATCCTAAGATCATACCCATATTCCAAATTTGTTGAAACATCAGCATGCCTATAATACCCATCGTCATATATTTATCACGATCATTGGTTGATTCAAAACCTATTCTTAAAATAGCAACATCTAAGGCAACAATAGCTAAAACCGTAATAATACCACCAAAATAACCAAAATCAGTCAAAATAACTGCAAAAATAAAATCTGTTTGAGCTTCTGGGAAAGATTTAATGACTGATTGAAAACCATGACCAAACCATCCTGCAGTTCCATAAGACAATAAGGAATAAAATAATTGATATCCTTCATCAGCGATTGTTCCTTCAGGATCAAGCCAGCCAGCAAATCTCTTAACCTGATGAGTACTCATCAAACTTGCAAAAATATCAGGTTGATAAACATATAAGTATGCTCCAGCTCCAATAATAATGATTAAAGCACTAATACCAACGGCAAACCATTGACCTCTTAGTCCACTTGCAAATAATACAAAGACAAAGCCAACCAATAAAATCATTGCTACACCAGAATCATTTTGCAAA
This sequence comes from Erysipelotrichaceae bacterium, assembly GCA_021201655.1. Classification (GTDB taxonomy): domain Bacteria; phylum Bacillota_I; class Bacilli_A; order Erysipelotrichales; family Coprobacillaceae; genus JAJQDJ01. The sequence goes on from JAJQEL010000036.1 coordinate 27,509, forward strand.
TAAACGAGAATTGTAGGTGGTAAAACAACCGCTAAACATTTACCAATATATCTAATTTCAGTCTCTAATGTCTTAATCAAATAATAATCATTATGTTCCTTTGTTACTCTAGCTAAAGCAATAATCATTGCTATCTTCATAAATTCTGAAGGTTGTAAACTAAAACCTGGTAAATTAATCCATGAAGTGGCACCATTTGCCGTATGTACTAAAGGAATAACATCTTTATAAAAGAAATGATTATATAAAAAGTGATCAAAAGCTAATATTACTAATAGACCTATTAAAATACCATATATAATCCATATATTATCATAAATAGCATCATTACCTACTCTATATATAATATAAACCATAATAATAGATAATCCATAAAAGATGGCTTGTTTCACCCATAAAGTATTAGGACTACTTGTTACTTTTGATGAAATCAATGGAGCAGCATTCCATATCGCAAAGCAACTTATACAACCAAGAATAAAAACGACAAGAATAATAGGTTGATCGGTTATTAATTTTTTTAATTTTTCCATGGCATTGCTCCTTTCTTTTTTTTCACTCTTATAGTATACTATAAAACAGAAATACTTCAATTAAAAAAGGATGTGATTTTATGGATTTTCAATATATATTGATTGCTATTGGCATTATTTTAGCACTGATTCTTATTTATTTTGGCTTTACCCGTTTTATTAAAAATAAGAATTTTAAGGAAAATGTTTCTTCTACCATAGATATTCAAGGTTTATTAAAAGCCTTGGGTGAAAAGGAAAATATTACATATGTGAAAAGTTCACCTTCAAAAGTAACGGTTGGATTAATAGATCATAGTAAGATTGATGTTGATGCTATACAAGCATTAGGAGCAAGTGGTATTGTTGAGGGTAAAGATAATCTATCAATGATATTTGGGCAACAATCACCATTTATTGAGAAGGATTTGAAGCAATACTTATAAGTATTGCTTTTTTATGAGGGAATAACATGGAATTAGATATACCGATTATTTATGATCATGGAGAAGTGATTGGTTATGGTGGTAATCAGGATTGGTTTGATGATATTTGGGCACAAAGAGCTGGTTGTGCAAGTATACTAGGAAGTAATCTTTATGGTTATTATCATCATCAAAATATTTATGAATTAGAAGAATTCTTGCCTATTATGGAAGAGATGTTTTCGTTAATGGAACCTGGTTATATGGGTTATCCTTATTTAAAAAAGTTTGGTAATAGTTTTTCTAAAAAGATAAATAATGATGGTTATACATTAAAACCCATATATCAAAAGAAATCGAAAAACTATAAACACGCTTTTACATTTGTTAAAGAAAGCATTGATGAAGGACATCCAGTAGGCATGTTGATATTGCATCATAGAGCAAAAGAATTGGAAGATGATAATTGGCATTGGATTTGTATTACAGGTTACAAAGAGAGTAGTATTATTTTTTCTGATTGTGGTCAAAGAAGGGTTATTGATGCTCATGTTCTTTTTGATATTTGTCCTTATAATGTTTTTAAAATGGTGAGAATGAAAGACGATCCTACAAAGTAGAATCGTCAATAATGTTTTTCATATCATCAGGTAGATGACTGACAATGGTCATCTTTTCTTTTGTGATTGGATGAATTAATTGTAATTGATAAGCGTGTAATGCTTGTCTATTGATAAGTTTTGATGGTTGGCCATATAAAGTATCACCTAGTATAGGTAAGCCAACAGAGGCTAAATGAACACGTATTTGATGTTTTCTTCCTGTATCTAAACGACAATTTACTAATGATAAATCATTATTTATAGAAACACATTGATAATAAGTAATAGCATCTTTACCAGAACTAGATACTACCATTTTTTGTTTATGATGTCTATCTCTACCTATAGGTTTATGAATCTTATGTTCTTTATAATCATGAATTGTACCTTCAACAATTGCTATATAGTTTCTTTTAATCTCTTTAATTGATAATTGATAATCTAATAAAGGTTGGACAAACCCACACTTACAATAAATCACTAAACCACTTGTTTCATAATCTAAACGATGGATAAAACGTATTGGTATATCTAAGCCACATTGTTGATAATAAGCTGAAACAATATTGGATAAAGAATTGACTTCATCAATAGATGAAGGAAACACATTGATAAAAGCAGGCTTATTAACTATTAATAAGAAATCATCTTCATAAATAATATCCAAATCTTTATATAATGGAGGATACATACCATCATCTTTTTGATAAGCTAATAGTGTTAATTTATCACCTTTTAACATGATACTAGATGCGGCTACATAACGATTATTGAGTGCATAATCCTTATTTTCTTTTAATAAATGAATGGTTTTTCTAGATAAATGAAATTCTTTGAATAAATCTTCAATAGATTGTGGTTTATCAATGGTTAATGTTAAATAAGGATAGTGGATATTATACTTCATAAATAGTGATACGTATATCTATAGATACATCAAAATCCTCTAATGTATCTAAAATTGAACGTTTCTCCTTTTTGATATGATAATAATGTGGTGTCATCTTTAATAAATTGAGTGTATCTTCTCTATTTTTTAAGTGAATCTTTTGTTTATAATCATAACTATCTAATACATTAAAAGGTAAACGTATATGTTCATCAGATTTCACCTTGACTTCATCATAGATAAGTTCCTTAAATTCTATAAGATGCTTATTATTAGCCGTCACATGTATCATATAACCATCATCTTTAAGACAACGTTTGATTTCATCAGCATTCACTACCGTAAATAAAGCTGTTATGACATCTAAAGAATGATCACAAATAGGTATATTCTTACTATTAGCCACTAACCAATATATATCTTTACGATACTTAGTGGCAAGTTGAATACCGACCTTTGATATATCCAAACCATAGACAATTGCATCTTCAAAATTTTCTTTGATTTTTGTTGTATAATAACCCTCACCACAACCCAAATCTAATATTTGCATATTATCTTTATAATGTTCCTTTATATAATGAATAACTTCATTAATAATACCATCATAATAACCCTTATTTAAATGTGCCTTGCGACATAGTAGACTATCTTTATTATCACCTGGTAAATTGGTTGCTTTATCAGGATTTAATAATAAATTAATATATTGACTTTTCGCAATATCATAACTATGTTTATTGTTACATTTATAGGTTTTACCATCTAAATATAAACCCTCATGACATTTTGGACAAGCAAGTCTATGCATAGAATTCTTCCTTTCTTAATTCATAGGTTGGATGCATTAATTTAGTAGGTTCATAATAGTTATCCTTAATATATTTAAAACCTAAATTAGATATAAGAGCTTTGGAAGCTATATTCTCTGGATGATGTCCAGCTATAATCTTTGTAGCATTTAAAGATGTAAAAGCATAATGGATGACTTGTTTAGCTGCTTCAGCTGCAAATCCTTGATGTCTGCATTCTTTCTTTATATGAAAACCTACTTCATAGACATTTTCTTCATCAGTAACTCTTAAACCACAACAACCTACAAAACTATGATCTATAAGTGAAAATAATGGATAATATTGAATATGATATTGATGATAATTATTTATTTCATTATTTAATCTATCTATTATTTGTTCACGAGTAAAAATACCATTAGCACTAATATATTGTGATACATCCTTTTGCCCATATAAAGATATCATAAGATTTATATCATCATCATTCCAAGTAGAAAAACCTAATCGAGAACTATTCATAAAGTAATTATGTGTTTTGACTCCTTTAAGCATCACAAATTGATAAGGCTGCAATTGTTTTAAGGTATAGTTATCATAGTTGTTAAGTAAAATATCCCCTGATATATAAGGTATTTTAATAATCTCATTAGAGAAGTTACATAAACAAGTTATTGTTTGATCCTTATATATACGTTGATAGCTAACAATATTCTCATCAACATTTTCAATACCTTTAAAATCACCATATACTAAAGTATCTTCATCTTTGCGTATTTGAATCATTTTTCTATAAAAACTATAAACAGAATAAGGATCATTTATTTGACTTTCGACATTAATAATATCCTGATTACCACACATCTTTAACCAAGGTCTATGCTTGCTAAAACCAGCATATTTTGAATCATCCCATTGCATTGGTACACGGGTATTATCACGACTTCTTTGATTTAAGAATTCCATAGCTTCTTCATGATTAAAACCTTCTTCAATTGCACGATGATATTGACTATGGGAATTAATATCATCAAAATCATCTAAACTATCTCTAGTGAAATTTTCCATGCCGATTTCTTGACCTTGATAAATAAAAGGTGTTCCTCTTAGATTAAAAAACATCCCAGCTAACATAGTTTTAGAATAATAGTTATGATCTTTTTTATCAATAAACTTATCAATAGCACGAGGCTGATCATGATTTTCTAGAAATGAAGCAATCCAGCCCAACTTTTGAACTTCATTTTGACTTGTAAACAGCAATCCTCTGAATTCTTTGATTGTCCAATCTTGTCTATCAAACCATTCTTCGTCTTCATTAATATCAAAATTACAATAATTAAAATCAAACATCATCGAAAAACAGCCATCTTCGCCAATAAAAACACCTAAATCAGGATACTTGACACCAACCGCTTCAGCAACCGTCATACAATTATGTTTCGCAAATGTTTCTTCTTTTAATTCCTTAAAAAACACTTCAATACCTGGTTGATTTCGTGTATAAGGAAAACATGCACTTAAACCATCATGACCATCAACTTTACCATCTTGATAACTTTGATTCTTTTTAATAAAATTAATCGCATCAACCCTAAATCCAGCAATACCTTTATCTAGCCACCAATTAATCATCTTATAAAGTTCTTTTCTTAATGCTTCATTTTCCCAGTTTAAATCAGGCTGTTTTTTAGAAAATGAATGAAAGTAATATTCATCTCTACCCTCTACTTTTTGCCAGACAGATCCACCAAAAACACTACGCCAATTATTAGGTCTAACTTTACTTTGTTTAAAGATATAATAATCATGCTTAGGACTATCAGGATTACTTATCGCTTCCTTAAACCAATCATGTTCATCAGAAGTATGATTAATCACCAAATCCATAATAATCTTGATATCTCTTTTCTTCGCTTCACTAATAAGTTCATCGACATCATCCATAGTGCCAAATTCAGGATTAATATCATAATAATCAGATATATCATAACCATTATCATCCATTGGTGATTTGTATATTGGACAAATCCATATCATAGTTACTCCTAAATCATTTAAATAATCTAATTTTTGAATAATTCCTTGAATATCGCCAATACCATCATTATTACTATCATAAAAACTTCTAGGATATATTTGATAAACAATTTCCTTTTTCCACCAATCTTTCATATGGGCCTCCTATACTTTATATATTGATGTATCAGCATCATGAAATGTTGCATAAAATCTTTTCATCATTTCTTTAAATTGATAATTACGATTATGGCATCGTTTAATATAATCTTTTATTATTTCATTCATATCATAATCTGGTATAAGGATACTTAACTTATGAATATCATGAATATTCGCATAATTTGTCAGTATGATAAGATGATGAGTGAATGTTTGTTGGAATTCCTTTTTAGGACAATTTTCTAAATCAAGCATATTTTGTGTTATATAATATATATCCATTGAATCAAAAATATTATAATGCTTTTCTACAATTCTTTTAATATACGTAAACAAAGAATCCGAATTAAAAGAAAGATGAGGTTGATCATCAATATTCATCCATTTTCTTTCATCTTTTTGATAAAAATAATCCCAAAGTGTTTGCACATCTTGCACCATTTCATATAACGACAAAACAGCTTCTTCGCTAAAATCAATACCACGCTTTTTTAGATCTAAACAATATTGTTCAATGGAAGTTTCTTCTTCATATTTTTTACGTTTATTATAGTAATTATTTTCATTTTGTAAGTTCTTAAGTAATTCATTGGTCGTTTCAATACCAAATAGATCATAGAGTTGTTTATTATCCATAGTGTTCTCCTTTGTAAGAATTATAGCATATTTTTCATTTGATGAGAATTATGCTGTGAGATTTAAATGTTTATTTTTAGAGAATTCCTTGCTATAATATGAGACAAGGAGTTGAGATATATGGGATTATTTTCTAAAAAGAAACAAAAAGTTGATTATGATGCGATGTTTAAAGAACAATACAAATCAGTTAATCAATTACTACAACAAGCTAATAACGAAATGGATTTTGTGATTAAAGAATCGATATTAGCTTTAGTTGTAGAAAAATATAATGAACTCATAGATTTAATTGATAAAGGTGCTGCTTTTGATAAAGATCATTTTATTGCTTTAAAGAGTAATGCGCAAAAACAACTAGAAGATGTTCAAGCTATTAATAAAGGATTGTAATGGCTATTTTAGATATTGATATTGTTAAAGCAGTAATGAATGTCATGGATGAATATGGTGATAGAATTCGCTATGATTATGATCGTTTTGAAGAGGCTTTGAATGATGAAGCACCACAATTGATGGATGAGTGTTATTTAGTTGTTTTAGGGATAAAAGCAGGCATCTTTGATGTAATGATTTTTGAAGAAAATATTAATATAAAGGGTTATCAGGAAAATGTTGTTAAACAATTGGAAATAACTGAAGAAGAAGCTATTTTTATGATAGCCATTTTTCAAAGATTAATCAAAGAGATAGGTTATTATTTTACAGTTGCTGATATGGATCAGCTTGTTAAAAAAAGCTATGATCAAGGTAATTTAGGTCATTTATCTATTTTAGCGAGGAGTTATTTCAAGGGTTTTGGAACTTCACAGGATTATGAGAAGGCGTTTGAGATTTATTCTTATTTGTATGGTTTAGGATATCATGAATGTGCTTATTATTTAGGAATGATGTATGAGCATGGTTATGGCGTGGAGATGGATAAAGGAAAAGCTATGCTTTATTATGAGTCTCATGAAGATGATTTAACATGCTTGAGATTAGGTATGATTCATATGTTTGGTTTGACAGATAAAAAAGATTTAGATGTAGCTTTAAAATATTTTCAAAAAAGCCATGAAAGTGAAGCCTATTTTTATAGTGGCTGTATATTAGAATATAAGAGAAATTATTCAGGGGCTTTCCAGGCTTTTTATAAAGGTACAAAAAGCTTTGATAGCAATTGCCTTTATAAAGCTGCAACTTGTTTGAAAACTGGTATAGGTGTTGAAAAAGATGGTGATTTAGCGCAAGAGTATTTCAAATATGGCTATTATTTATACAATGGTGACTGTACTTATGAATTGGCTTTATATTATTTAGAACATGGCATATTTGCAAAAGAGAAGCAAAAAGGTATTCATTATTTAAAACAGGCTGCTGCAATGCACAGTCAAGTGGCTTGTATTACATTGGCTCAATTTTATCGTTTTGGTCAGCACGTTGATGCTTCTCTAGAAAAATTTGACTATTACTTAAGAAAAGCCTGTGAAATAGAATCTGAAAATCAAAAAGCACTAAAGGAGTTTGCACATGAAGATTTATAAAAAAGGGGATCAGCAATCTTACACATTGGGTGTTTTCCCAACAATAGAATTGTTGGAAAATAAACCAAAACAAGTTAAAAGAGTAGTTGTTCATTCTAGTATTGAAAAAAATAGTGGCTATCCTAAAATTCAGCAATTATGCCAAATATATCATATTCCTCTTGATATTCACGATAAAACCATAGATAAATTATCACCTAAAAATAATTGTTATGCGATTGGTATTTTTGAAATATATCAAGACGCATTAGAAGAAGGAAATCATGTAGTTTTAGTTAATCCGATGGATAAAGGTAATATGGGTACCATTATGCGTACTATGCTTGGCTTTGATTATGATAATCTAGCAATTATTAGACCAGCTACGGATATATTTGATCCTAAAGTGATAAGAGCCTCAATGGGCGCATTATTTCATTTGCATATTCAATATTTTGATGATTTTGAAACATATTATCAACTATATAATCATCATGAAATATATCCATTGATGTTAAACGGAGCTACTAATATTCATAAGCTAGAAACTACGAATAGACATACGCTCATATTTGGTAATGAAAGTAGTGGGTTAGATGATAATTATTTAAATTATGGGCAAAGTGTATTTATACCTCATAGTGAAGAAATAGATTCATTGAATTTATCCATGGCTGTAGGGTTAACGTTATTTCATTTTTCAAAACAGGAATTTAAAGATAGAAAGGAATTGAGGGAGAATGTATAATTTTGATAAAGTAATTGAAAGAAGAAACACAAATAGTCATAAGTGGGATGGTGAATATTGTCAAAAAGATCCAGATATTTTACCTATGTGGGTGGCTGATATGGATTTTGAAACTTTACCAGAGGTCAAAGATGCTTTGGTTAAAAGAGCAGAGCATGGTATTTTTGGTTATGCAGGTGTTACCGATGTTTATTTACAAGCTGTGGTTGATTGGATGGATAGACGCCATCAATTCCATGTGGAAAAAGATTGGATTGTCACTACAACAGGTGTTGTTACAGCATTAAGATTAGCAGTAAGTACTTATACAAAAGAAAATGATAATATTATCATTATGAAACCAGTTTATTATCCATTTGATTTTTCGATTAAAGGTAGAAATAGAAATGTTATTGAATGTCCGTTAATCTTAAAAGAAGATCATTATGAATGTGATTTTAATTTGTTTGAACAAAAGATTATTGATAATGATGTTAAGATGTTTATTCTTTGTAATCCACATAATCCTATTGGTAAAGTTTGGAGTAAAGAAGAACTGAAACAATTAGGTGATATATGTCAAAAACATGATGTTATTGTGGTCAGTGATGAAATTCATATGGATTTTGTTTATGAGGGTCATACCCATGTGCCATTTATTGAAGTAGATCCATCTTTTAAAGATTTTACAATTGTCTGTACTGCTCCTTCTAAAACATTTAATTTGGCAGCACTGCAAACTTCTAATATCATTATTCCTAATGAAACATTAAGAGAACAATATAAAAAAGAAAAACAAGCTGCTGGTGTGACTGATCCGAATATTTTTGGTATGGATGCCTGCCAGGCAGCCTATACTTATGGAGATCAATGGGTAGATGAGTTGTTAGAATATTTACAAGGAAATATTGATTATATGATTGGTTTCTTTAATACCAGATTACCAGAAATTAAAGTCATTAAACCTGAAGGTTTATATTTTATTTGGGTTGATTTTAGAGCATTGAATTTAAAACCTAAAGAATTAGAAGACTTTATGCTTCATAAAGTTAAATTATGGTTGGATGAAGGTTATATCTTTGGGACTGGTGGCGAAGGGTTTGAAAGATTTAATGTCGCTTGTCCACGTAGTACTTTAAAACAAGCTTTAGACGCTATTGAAAGTGCAATCAAAGAAAATAAGTTACTCTAACGTAACTTTTGCATGAAAAAAGTGAATATCTATGGAAATTTTTTAAAAAACGGTGTATGATATAGATATAAGAAAATTTGAAAAGGAGAGTATTAAAAATGGGATTAGTTTCAGCTAAAGAAATGCTTGATAAAGCAAAAGCAGGTCACTATGCTGTTGGTCAATTCAACATCAACAACTTAGAATGGACAAAATCAATCTTGTTAACTGCAGAAGAATTAAAATCACCAGTTATCTTAGGAGTTTCTGAAGGAGCTGCTAAATATATGACTGGTTATACAACAGTTAGCGCAATGGTAAACGCAATGGTAGATTCATTAGGAATCACTGTACCAGTTGCTTTACATTTGGATCATGGTAGTTATGAAGGTGCAAAAGCTGCATTAGCTGCTGGATTCTCTTCAATCATGTTCGATGGTTCTCATTATGGAATCGAAGAAAATATTGAAAAGACTAAAGAAATCGTAGCTTTATGTCATGAAAAAGGTGTATCAGTTGAAGCCGAAGTTGGTTCAATTGGTGGAGAAGAAGATGGTGTTATCGGTAAAGGTGAAGTTGCAGATCCTAAAGAATGTAAAATGATTGCTGATTTAGGTATTGACTTCTTAGCAGCTGGTATTGGTAATATCCATGGTAAATATCCAGATAACTGGGAAGGTTTAGATTTTGATGCCTTAGATGCTATTCAACAAGAAACAGGAACTATGCCTTTAGTATTACATGGTGGTACTGGTATTCCTGAAGATATGGTTAAGAAAGCTATCACTTTAGGTGTTTCTAAAGTTAACGTTAACACTGAATGTCAATTATACTTCCAAGAAGCTACTCGTAAGTACATCGAAGAAGGTAAAGATTTACAAGGTAAAGGTTATGACCCTCGTAAATTATTAGCTCCTGGAGCTGCTGCAATTCAACAATGTGTTAAAGAAAAAATGGAATTATTCGGAAGCGTTGGAAAAGCTTAATGAAGAAAGTAGAACCTGTGAAAACAGGTTCTTTTTTGTAAAGGGATTATATTTATAGTTGAGTTAGAGAAATCTGTAAAAAATAGATTTCTCTTTTCATATTTTCTTAATATACCATATTATTTGTTTGTTCAAAAGAATCGTGTTAAAATATGTTTAGAAAGTAGTTGATTAGATGAAGAAAGTAGTTATTGGAATACTTGCTCATGTTGACGCAGGAAAAACAACTTTATCTGAAAGCTTACTTTATTTAACAGGTCAAATTAGACGTTTGGGAAGAGTGGATCATCAAGATGCCTTTTTAGATTATGATAAGCAAGAAAGAGATCGTGGTATTACCATATTTTCTAAACAAGCCAATTTTACATATAAGGATACAGAATTTATTTTAGTAGATACTCCTGGTCATGTTGATTTTTCTAGTGAGATGGAAAGGACATTACAGATATTGGATTATGCGATTGTTGTGATTAGTGGATTGGATGGCATGCAATCACATAGTGAAACGATTTTTCAATTATTAGAGCATTACCATGTACCAGTCTTTATATTTATAAATAAGATGGATTTAACACCTTTAAGTAAAGATGAGTTATTTCGTGATTTAGTTAATAAAATAGGTGAAAGATGTATTATCTTTAATGATGATAATAAATATGAAAATATAGCTTTATGTGATGATCATTTGTTGGATGATTATTTAAATAGTGGAACTATTGATAATAATGATATAGCTAGTCTCATTAAGGATAGACGTTTATTTCCTACCTATTTTGGTTCAGCATTAAAAAATGATGGTGTCAAAGAATTGTTAGATGGATTAAATGATTATACGTTACAACCTCTATATCATGATACATTTTCTGCTCGAGTCTTTAAAATAAGTCACGAAGGTAATGTTCGCTTAACCCATATAAAAATATTAGGAGGGAGTATTAAAACCAAAGAAACCATTAATGATGAAAAAATTGATGAAATAAGACTTTATTCAGGCTTAAAATATCAATTAAAGAGCGAAGCTAAAGCGGGTGATGTAGTTGTCTTAAAAGGACCTACAAAACTTATAGCAGGAGAAAGTATAGGATTATCACAAAATACTATTCAACCTGTTTTAATACCTTATATGACATATCGTATTGTTTTAGATAAAAGTACTGATATTCATAAGATGTATCAATCTTTATCATTATTAGCCAAAGAAGATCCACAACTTCATTTATCTATTGATAATGGCGATATCTATGTTCAGCTCATGGGCGAAGTGCAAACAGAAATATTGAAAACCATGGTCAAAGAAAGATTTCATGAAGATATTGATTTTGATCAAGGGCGTATTTTATACAAAGAAACAATTGCAGAACCTGTTGAAGGAGTTGGACACTTTGAACCATTAAGACATTACGCAGAAGTTCATGTATTATTAGAACCATTACCAGCAGGTAGTGGTATACAGGTAGAATCAAAATGTAAAGAAGATGATTTACCAAGACACTTTCAAAGACTTATTTTATCTCATATACAGGAAGTAGAACATATTGGTGTACTCACTGGATCACCCATTACTGATATAAAAATATCTTTATTAATCGGTAAATATCATCCTAAACATACCGAAGGTGGAGACTTTAGAGAAGCAACCTATCGTGCCATTCGTCAAGGATTGAAAGTCGGAAAATCCATTTTATTAGAACCTTATTATCATTATCAATTAGAATTAGAAGATCAATATACTAGTAGAGCCTTATATGATATAGATATGATGCATGGGACAGCTCAAGTATCATCAATAAATAATGGAATAAGTATGATAGAAGGCGAAGCACCAATATCACAAATGCAAAATTATCAACAAACAGTTATATCTTATACCAAAGGTAAAGGAAAACTGCAATGTATCTTATCTGGTTATCAGCCTTGTGTAAACGAAGATGAAGTGATTGTCACTATTGGTTATGATAGTGAAAAGGATGTCAATCATCCAACTGGTTCAATATTTTGCGCTCATGGAGCAGGTTATTATGTGCCTTATGATGAAGTGAAACATCATATGCATATTCCTTATCAATTTATAAAGAAAGAGCAAATAAAACAATCACCAACTTATCATTTTAATGGTAGTGATGAAGAATTAGACGCTATTTTTGAAAAAACATACGGACCTATTAAACATACTCTAGCAAGTGATTATTATCGTCCTAAAGATAAAGAAGTTATGAAGACACAAGAAATAAAACCGTTATGTATACTTATTGATGGTTATAATATTATTTTTGGCTGGGATGAATTATCTACTCTAGCAAGAGCTGATTTAGGAGCAGCTAGAGATAGGCTTATTGATATATTAAGTAATTATCAGGGATATAAGCAATGTATGATGATTATTGTTTTTGATGCTTATAAAGTGAAAGATAATCCTGGTAGTATACAAAAGCTGCATCATTTATACATTGTTTATACCAAGGAAGCACAAACAGCTGATGCTTATATTGAACGAGCTACGCATCAATTATCTAAGGATTATCGAATTGTTGTGGTAACGTCTGATAATGCAGAGCAAGTCATTGTCCTAGGACATGGCGCTTTGCGCATGTCAGCCAGGGAATTAGAATTAGAAGTAAAAATGATGCATGATAATCATTTAGAATATATGAATAATCAGCCTAAGAATCATGATTTTGTATTAGAAGAGGATATGAAGAAATGGAAAAAGGAGGAATGATATATGGCTAGGAAAAATGTAAGAGAAGCTTTTATAAAAAGAATTGAAAATCAATTAAAAGATGATGTGAATGTAACAACTCATGAAACTTATAATCGTTTATTAGCATTAGGAGTTAGTGAAGAACGCGCGATTCAAGCAATTGCTTATTTTTATGAGATTTATTTTCGTGAGCATTTAGAAAATTATAACGAAGCTTCATGGCATGATTTTATGTTAGAGGTACCTCTTACTAATCATGAAGGAGAATATGGTTTCGATAACACTGATGCCAGAAAGAATAGTCGTTATATTTCAAAACATTATGGAAGACTTAAAGATAATATGAGATCATTAGAATCTGAACTATATGCGATAGAAAGTCGTTTAATAGTATTACATGATCAATATCAGCTATCTAGTAGAGAAGCAACGAAAATTCTACAAATTGTTATGAATCGCTTATTAGACATTCAAAGTAAAACAACTTCTGATTATAGTGATTTTGCAACAGAAGATTTATTATATATGGCTGATGGTTTAGAATATATCCTCAATCCTTATAAAAATGAAAAAGTCGCTAAAATCATTCAACCTTATGCTCATATTAATGAAGACAACAATTATGATTTTATATTTAAAAATGTATTTTTATGCTTAGATAGAGTATTAGAAAGTATACGTTTTTGGGATAAAGAATTTGGTGTTGATGGCTATTTTAGATATATCAATCGTTTTATGAATACAAACTATATAACTACTCATGATCCTGAACTATTCTTTAATGAGAAAACATTGTTGAAATAATATAATTCATAGTTGATTACTATGAAATATTACGTGACAATTTTACAAATACATGGTATATTATGAATTAGGTGATAATATGAAAATTTCAACGAAAGGACGTTATGCTTTACGCTTAATGATTGATTTAGCTCAAAATGAATCTCAGGGACATATATCTTTAAAAGATGTAGCAAAAAGACAAAATATTTCTGTAAAATATTTGGAACAAATTGCCTCTCCTTTAAGTAAAGCAGGACTTATTAAAAGTACAAGAGGCCCTTCAGGTGGTTATTCCTTAGTAAAATTGGCTAAAGATTATACATCAAGAGAAATACTAGAGGTTGTTGAAGGCAAAGTATCATGTGTTTCATTTTTAGATGATGATGAAATTCCTAGTGAAGATGTGCCTATGATGTCTTTTTATGAAGGATTGAATAAAGTTATAATTGAATATTTAGATTCTTATACTTTAGCTGATTTAGTCGAAATGAATAGTGGTTTTATATGGGATTTTGTGATTTAGGAATGTGCTTTAAAGCACATTTTTATGATAAAAAAGTTAAAAAATTGTAGAAAGTTATTGACTTTTAATTCCCATAGGTTTACTATGTATTTAGCGATACAATAAAGACGATGAAAAGAAAAGTAGTTTATCTAAGATGTTTAGAGAATTCTTGGCTGGTGAAAAAGAAAGATTGAAGATAAATGAAAAATGGCCTTGGAGTTGCATATCTGAGCTTATGTTAGGGTATGTCGGGTTCACCCGTTATAGTGATAGAGTATGATGGTACTCAAAGAGGAAATAATCGTGAGGTTATTTTAAAACAAGGTGGTAACATGGGTAATATATCTCGTCCTTAAGAGGGCGAGATTTTTTTATTGTATTGATAAAATAAGGAGGAGAAAGAGAAATGAAAAAGTTATTAAAGGTTTTATTGGCAGGAGCATTTGCATTAACTCTTGCAGGTTGCGGATCTTCATCAGATGACGAAGATAAGACAATTACAGTTGGGGCTACTGCAGTGCCTCATGCTGCTATTTTGAATGATGTTGTGAGTGATATTTTAGCTGAAGATGGATGGGAATTGGATGTTGTAGAATTTACTGATTATGTACAACCTAACACTTCATTAGAAGATGAAGAATTAGATGCCAACTATTTCCAGACATTAGCTTACATGGAAGAACAAAATGAAGAAAGAAGTTTAAGCTTAGTCGCAGTAGCTGGTATCCATTATGAAGCAATGGCTTTATATTCAAATATACTAGAATCATTAGATGATTTAGAAGATGGTGCTACTATTGCTATTCCTAATGATGGTTCAAATGAATCACGTGCTTTAGCATTATTAGCTGCTAATGGTCTCATTGAATTAGAAGATACTGATGACTTATATACATTACAAAGTATTACTTCTAATCCACATAATTTTGAATTTGCTGAATTAGAAGCTGCTAATTTACCAAATAACTTAGCTGATGTTGATGGTGCTGTTATTAATGGTAACTATGCATTAGATAGTGGTATTACAGAAACAGCTTATACATTAGTTGCTGAAGATTTTACAGATGAAGAAGCTGCACCATATATTAACTATTTAGTAGTTAAGGAAGGTAATGAAGATTCTGAAAAGACTCAAGCTTTGATTGCCGCATTACAATCTGATGAAGTTAAAGCTTATATTGAAGAACAATATGGTAGTTCTGTAGTTGCTAAGTTTACGACAGTGGAGTAAACATGAAGGTTATATATCTTGCTGGTGGGTGCTTTTGGGGAGTCCAAAAGTACCTTAACCAGTTTAAAGGTGTTACTTCTACAACTGTTGGTTATGCCAATGGCCATACTGTTAATCCCTCTTATCAGGATGTTAAATCACAAAGTAGTGGACATAGTGAAACTGTTAAGGTAGAATATGATGAGAATATCATAACACTGGAAAAGCTATTGGATTATTTTTATTTGGTGATTGATCCGACATCTTTAAATAAACAAGGTGAAGATGAAGGAATTTCTTATCGTACAGGGATTTATTATGTAGACGTACAAGATAAAGACATTATTGATAAAGTCAATACAAGAATACAGGAAAAGTACGATGAGAAATTGGTTGTGGAAATACTACCTTTAGATAATTTCTATACAGCAGAGGAATATCATCAGGACTATTTGGATAAGAATCCGACAGGATATTGTCATATTCCATTAAGTTTTTTCAAGATGGGGGAATAAAGAATGATAGATGTGCAAAATTTAAGTAAGAATTTTGGTGATTTAGAGGTCATCAAGGATGTTTCTTTTCATATTGATCAAGGAGATATATTTGGTATTATAGGACAAAGTGGGGCTGGGAAATCAACCCTTTTACGCTGTTTTAATGGTTTGGAACCATATCAAAAAGGGACTGTCATCGTTGATGGTCATGATATCGGAAACTTATCAAAAAACGAATTGAATGAAGTTAGAAAAGAAATGGGTATGATTTTTCAAAGTTTTAACTTATTAAATCGTTTGAATGTTTATGATAATGTGGCTTTACCATTACAATTCTGGAAATAAAAAAAGAATACACCTGAAAATAAAGCAAAGATAGAACATTTATTAGATTTAGTAGGATTAACAGATAAGGCGAAAAGTTATCCTAGGGAACTTTCAGGAGGCCAGCAACAACGTGTAGCCATAGCTAGGGCACTTGTTTTAGATCCAAAAATATTATTATGTGATGAAGCAACTTCAGCACTGGATCCGATGATTACGAAAGATATATTATCTCTATTATTAAAGATTAATGAAGAAATGGGTATTACGATTGTGGTTGTTACGCATCAAATGGAAGTAATTAAACAGATATGTAATAAAGTTGCATTTTTAAAGAATGGTAAGATTTTATCTGTTGGGAAACCTGAAGAATTATTTGTAGCACCAAATACAGAAATTCAAAAATTTGTGGGTGATGATGTAGAATTCTTACCTAAAGAGGGCACAAATATTAAATTATTCTTTACTGATACAAATTCCTCATCACATACCATTACGGAATTAGCGCGTACATTAAATATTGATTTTGATATATGTCAGGGTAAATTAGAAACATTTAGAGCTGGTATTATGGGTTCTTTAATTATTAATGTTAATGATAGTGATAAAGAGAATGTTTTTACCTATTTAACAGAAAAAGAAGTATTATGGGAGAAAATATAAATGAGTGAAATTATTTTAGAAGCCACTTATGAAACATTATATATGGTTATTGGATCAACATTTTTTGCGGTTGTTTTAGGCTTTATTCCTGCCATTATTTTAACATTAACAGCTCCTGAAGGATTACGTCCTAATAAAGTGGTTTATCAAGTATTAGATGTGATAGTTAATGTTTTTCGTAGTTTTCCATTTGTTATATTAATGGTATTAGTTATACCTTTAACCCGTGCTATTGCGGGTAAAGCTATTGGTACCACAGCTGCTTTAGTTCCACTTACAATTTCGGCTATTCCGTTTGTTGCGAGAGTATTAGAAAGTTCTTTAAGAGGTGTTGATCCAGGACTTATTGAAGCGGCAAAATCTTTTGGTGCGAGTGATTTTCAAATATTACGTCGTGTCTATTTAAAAGAAGCTTTACCAAGTATTTTATCAGGTATTACTTTAACGATGATTAGTATTATTGGTTATAGTGCTATGGGCGGAGCTTTAGGTGCTGGTGGTCTTGGTGATGTGGCTATTCGTTATGGTTATCAGTCTTATAAGATGCCTTATTTAATTGTCACCAGTATTGTTTTAATTATTATTGTACAGATTATTCAAAGTATTGGAAATTACTTTTATAAGAAGCTATCTTAGGAATACAACGTATTCCTTTTTTCTTGACTAAATGAATAACTATCATGTACAATAAGAACGCGTTAGCATCGAAGACGATGCATAGGAGGAAGCATGGATATATTAGTGGTTGATGGATTAGGTGGAGGCATTGGCAGAAGCATTGTTGAAGCTATCAAAAAAGAGTGTCCACAATATCATATTGTTGCTGTTGGTACCAATAGTGCAGCCAGTTCTAATATGAAAAAAGGTGGTGCTGATATTATCGCTACAGGAGAAAATGCAGTGGTATATAATGCCTCACATGTTACAATTATTGTTGGACCATTAGGCATTGTATTTGGTAATTCCATGCATGGCGAAATTACACCTGCTATGGCTAGTGCCATTAGCTTAAGTGAAGCTAAAAAATATCTCTTACCTATATCAAAATGCAATGGTATTATTATAGGTGTTGAAGAAAAGAGTGTACAAGAGTACATTAATGAATTAGTGAATATATTACGATAATCCCTGATACATGAAGTATGAGAAGAAGCTTAGGAAAGCTTTGAAAGGGGTTAAGAAAAAATGAATGTTTTAATGCACATGGCGGATGGATTAATATCTGTACCAGTAGGTTTTATTTTTATTGTTGTGGCAATTGTAGCTATTGGATATTCTTTAAAGAAGATTAATGAATCTCAGGATGATAAGAAGATTCCGATGATGGCGGTAATGGGCGCATTTGTGTTTGTTGCCCAAATGATTAACTTTACGATTCCAGCAACAGGTAGTAGTGGACATATTGGTGGGGGTATTTTATTATGTCTTATTTTAGGACAATATCCAGCCTTTTTATCTTTATGTTCAGTTTTAATTATTCAATGTTTGTTTTTTGGTGATGGTGGGATGCTAGCACTTGGATGTAATATCTTTAATATGGGCTTGATTCCTTGTTTCATTGTATATCCATTGATTGTTAAACCATTATTAAGGAATCATTTAAGTTCATCTAGAATTGTTTTATCTAGTATGATTGGTGTCGTCATTGGTTTAGAATTAGGAGCGTTTTGTGTGGTTTTAGAAACATTGGCTAGTCAAATTACTGAATTACCTTTTATGTTATTTGTAAGTTTGATGCTGCCGATTCATTTAGCTATAGGTATTGTCGAAAGCATCATTACTTCAGCAGTTGTATGTTATGTTTATAAAGAAAGTCCACAAATGATTGATTATGCTTTAGTAGATAAAAGCTTTAATATGAATTATAAAAAATTAATAGGTGTCTTTTTAGTATTGATAGTACTCATTGGTGGTGGTTTATCATTATATGCTTCTTCATATCCTGATGGCTTAGAATGGTCAATTGGAGGTATTACAGGTAGTAGCGAGCTAGAAGCCAGTGGTGAAGTCAAAGAAGCTTTAGCTTCCATTCAAGAAACAACGTCATTTTTACCAGATTATAGTTTTTCTAATAGTGATAGTGTCTTAGGTACATCAACATCTGGTATTGTTGGTGGTGCTATGACAATCTTTGTATTGGGTGCAGTAGGATATATTTTCACAAGAAAGAGAAAAAATGTATAAATTATTGAATACATTTATGTCTATGAATGCTATTGATAATCATGCTTATCAACATACTATTATTCACCATTTACATCCTCTACTTAAAATGATTTGTACCTTTATTATGATTGTATTTATCATAAGTACATACCAATTATTAGAACTTATCATATATACTTTAATAATTATAATCATAGCTCTACTATCACATATTTCCATAAAAAAACTTTTCAGTAGAAGTTTATTAGGTTTGCCATTTTCCTTATGCTTAGGTTTATCATTCCTTATCTTTGATCATAAAATTATATCATTTTATGGATTTATCATATATGAAGGTATCTTATTATTTATATTAGTGTTACTAAAAACAAGTTTATGTCTAATGATAACCTATATCCTCATTACCACAACACCCTTTGATCATCTAACATCCCAACTCATACATATAAAAGTACCATCAACATTTGTTTTATCCCTTACGATGACATATCGATATATCTATACCTTATTAGATGAAGCTAAAACGATGAGCATGGCTTATTTACTAAGAAATCCCAATGTCCAAGGCATCAATATTAAAGATATGGGAAGCTTTGTAGGTCATTTATTGATTCATAGTATGAATGAAAGTCAGTATGTTTATGAATGTATGTTATGTCGAGGCTATGATATTCAAAATAGTTATCAAAGATGCGAGAAGTTTGAAATAGATAATGTGTTTTTAATCATGATGTTTGTAAGTTTTATGGTGATAGTGAAGGTGATAATATGATAGAAATAAAGAATTTATCAGTAACTTATGAAGGCGATATACATGCCTTACATAATATTAATTTATCAATGGGTGAAGGTTGTTATGTTATAGTAGGTCAAAATGGCAGTGGTAAATCAACATTACTTCAAACATTATTAGGACTAAATGAATTTAAAGGTGAAATTGATATCGATCAAATACCTTTAAATAAAAATAATATAAAAAAATTAGACAAAAAGCAGGATTGGTTTTTCAAAACCCTGATCATCAATTATTTATGAGTAGTATTTATGATGATTTAGCCTTTGGTCTTATTAATCAAGGACTATCTCAAGATGAGATTCAACAACGTATTGAAGAAATATCAAAACAATTATCATTAGAAGCTTATCTCAATCGTTCTGTTCATAAATTATCAGGTGGACAAAAAAGAATGGCAGGCATTGCATCAGTATTAGTTATGAATCCTGATATATTATTATTAGATGAACCAAGTTCTTTTCTAGATCCTAAAGGCAGAAGAACAGTGATTGAATTGTTAAAGTCATTAAATAAAACAATGATTATTGCTACACATGATTTAGATATGGCTTATGATATCGCTGATAAAGTGATATTACTTAATAACGGACAAATTATATGTTATGGAAATAAAGATATATTATTAGATAAACAACTGTTAGAGGATAATGGCTTAGAATTACCATATCGTTTTCAGAGGTGAAATATGAATACATTAGAAATATTAGAAAAAGTTAAAAACAATGAAATGGATATTTATGAAGCTGAAAAATTACTCAATAACACTTTAGATTATGCAACGATTGATTATGATAGAAAAAGAAGAACAGGTGTGGGCGAAGTTATTTATGGAGAAAGCAAAACAGTTGAACAATTAGAAGGTATTATTTCTCATATGTTAGAGCATCATCAAAAATCTATTCTAGCAACTCGTATTAGTCCACAAAAATATGAAGTATTAAAAGCAGAATTCCCTGATTTTCATTATGATGAATTATCACAGGTATTTTATTATCAAGATGAAGAGATAGAGTATAATAAAGGAAAAATTGCCGTTGTTTGTGCAGGTACAAGTGATTTACCAGTCGCTAACGAAGCAGCAATTACCGCAAGATTTCTAGGTAATGATGTTATTCAAATAAGTGATGTTGGAGTTGCAGGATTGCATCGTTTGCTTTCACGTATGAATGATATAGGACAGGCTAATGTGATTATTGTGATTGCTGGGATGGAAGGCGCTTTAGCTTCAGTTATTGGTGGTTTGGTTGATAAACCAGTGATTGCCGTACCGACATCTATTGGTTATGGAGCTAATTTTCAAGGTTTATCTGCATTACTTTCGATGCTTAATAGTTGTGCGAGTGGGGTCAGTGTGGTCAATATTGATAATGGATTTGGAGCTGGATATATGGCTCATACAATTAATTGTTTAGGAGGAAAGAAGTAATGAAAGTATTATATTTTGATTGTGCGAGTGGTATTAGTGGTAATATGACATTAGGTGCTTTATTAGAACTTACAGGTGATGAAGGTTACTTATTGAATGAACTCAATAAATTGCATGTGGATGGTTATCATATCTATATTTCAAAAACAAAGAAAAATGGTATTACAGGTACATATGTTGATGTTCATTTAGAACATGATCATCATCATGAACATCACCATCACCATGAACATCGTAATCTCTATGATGTCAATCACATTATTGATAGTAGCGATATTGATGAAGAAGTGAAAAATCTAGCGAAAAGAATCTTTTTAAGAGTGGCTAAAGCGGAAAGTAAGGTTCATAATGAGCCTTTAGAAAATGTGCATTTTCATGAAGTAGGTGCCATTGATTCGATTGTTGATATTGTGGGAACAGCTATTTTAATCAATAAAATCAAACCTGATAAAATCTATAGCAGTATTGTTAATGATGGATATGGTTTTATCGAATGTGCTCATGGAACAATCTCTGTACCAGTACCTGCTACTTGTGAGATTTTTGCCGATAGTGATGCCAAAACCCGACAAATTGACATTGATACCGAACTTGTTACACCAACTGGAGCGGCGATTATTAGTGAACTTGCCTGCTCTTATGGCACTCAACCAACAATGAATATACAAAAAATAGGCTGGGGATGTGGCAGT
Source organism: Erysipelotrichaceae bacterium (assembly GCA_021201655.1). Taxonomy (GTDB): domain Bacteria; phylum Bacillota_I; class Bacilli_A; order Erysipelotrichales; family Coprobacillaceae; genus JAJQDJ01. Next base: position 49,703 of record JAJQEL010000036.1, read on the forward strand.
AAAGATTTGAAAATCCCAAATGTTTTAAAAGTGATGTTAGGTGAAACAAATAATACTCATAAAACAATAACTGTATTAGAAACTAATATTGATGATTGTACTGGTGAAATATTGGGTTATACTAGTGAACTATTGTTTGCCAACAAAGCTTTAGATGTCTTTTTTACACCCATCTATATGAAAAAGAATAGACCTGCTTATCGTTTAACAGTCAGTTGTAAAAATGAGGATGTTGATACTATTAAAGATATCATCTTTAATGAAACAACAACTATTGGTATTCGTATGCGTCAGGAACAACGCTTTGTCTTAAAAAGAGAAATTATTGAAAAAGAAACAGAATTTGGCAAAATTCACTTTAAACGTATTTATTTCAATGATGAAATTCATGACTATCCTGAATACGAAGATTTAAAAGCTATTGCTTCAAAAGAAAATATACCATTAAAAGAAATTCAGGAGAAAGTTAAATAATGAGTAAAGAACGACAATTAGAAGAATATCTATTATCATTAAAAAGTGTAGCAGTTGCTTATTCATCAGGGGTTGATTCCACTTATCTTTTAAAAAAGGCACATGATGTCTTAGGCGATAAAGCTATTGCGATTACAGCATCTTCACCATCTTTTCCTAAACATGAACTTGAAGAATCTATTTCTTTTTGTCAGCAGGAAAATATTAAACAGATTATTTTTGATACTAATGAACTCAATATTCCTGGCTTTGCACACAATCCTAAAAACAGATGTTATCTATGTAAGTATCATTTGTTTTCAAAAATTATGGAAATTGCCAAAGAAAATGGTATCAATGAAGTTATTGAAGGGTCAAATATGGATGATTTAGGTGATTATCGTCCTGGACTTCAAGCTATTCAAGAATTAAATGTAAAAAGCCCGCTAAGAGAAGTTAATCTTTATAAACAGGAAATTAGAGATTTATCTAAACAACTCCATCTTCCTACTTGGGATAAACCATCTTTTGCTTGTCTAGCAAGTCGTTTTGTCTATGGTGAAACAATTACCTTAGAAAAGCTGGAAATGGTTGAGAAAGCAGAACAGTTTTTAATTGATATGGGTTTTAAGCAATTACGTGTACGCATCCATGATAAAATGGCAAGAATAGAAGTAGAGAGAGATGATATTATAAAAATAATAGAAAATAAAGATATTATTGATCAACAATTAAAAGCATATGGGTTTAATTATGTGACAGTTGATCTTCATGGATATGTTATGGGAAGTATGAATAAAGAAATATAGGTAGAATCAAATGATTCTATCTTTTTTTTAAGTATTATTATGAAATTACATTTTTCCAAAGGAAAAAATAACAATACATAACATAAATTCAAAGGAATATACGAAGAAGATAGCGAAAGAAATGAATTGTTATAAAATTAATTATCATATTCTTTGACATAGAAGAATAATTATACTATAATCCCATTAAACCTATAGGAAAAATAAAAAATAAAGGAGATATAAGATTATGGCTGATATTAAAAATGGTTTTGTTGATTTAGTAGGGAATACTCCTCTTGTACGTTTAAATAAGTTAGTAAAGAAAAATGGATTAGAAGCAGATATTTTAGCGAAGCTGGAATCTAGAAATCCAGCAGGATCTGTAAAGGATAGAATTGCTAAAGAAATGATTTTAGATGCTTTAGATAAAGGTAAGATTAATGAAAATAGTGTATTGATTGAACCTACAAGTGGTAATACTGGTATTGGTTTAGCTGCAGTAGCGACTTCATTAGGTTTAAGAATTATTATTGTTATGCCTGATACGATGAGCGTAGAAAGAAGAAATATTATGAAAGCTTATGGCGCTGAACTTGTTTTAACATCAGGTAGTGAAGGCATGAAAGGTGCTATCGCAAAAGCTGATGAATTGGAAAAGACTATTGAAGGTGGATTTGTTGTAGGACAATTTGTCAATCCTGCTAATCCAGCTGCGCATTATAAGACAACTGGTCCTGAAATTTATGAACAAACAGATGGTAAGGTAGATTATTTGGTTTCTGGTGTTGGAACAGGTGGTACATTAACAGGTGCAGGAAAATATTTAAAAGAAAAGATTCCTGGTATTAAAGTGGTTGCTGTAGAACCACAAAGTTCACCAGTGTTATCTGAAGGTAAAACAGGACCTCATAAGATTCAAGGTATTGGTGCTGGTTTTGTACCTGATACATTAGATACATCTGTATATGATGAAGTTATTCCTGTATCAAATGAAGATGCTTTTGCTAGTGGTAAGGAAATAGGCAAGACAGAAGGTATTTTAGTAGGTATTTCTTCAGGAGCTGCTTTATATGCAGCTAAACTATTAGCGCAAAGACCTGAAAACAAAGGAAAGACAATTGTTGTGATCTTACCTGATGGTGGCGATAGATACTTCTCAACACCATTATTTCAGGAATAAAATTTAAAAAATTTTCAAAAAAGTATTGACATATTAATCCTAAAGGTTTACTATGAATGTATACAAAAAAGACAATGAAAAGAAGAGTAATTCATAGGAATTTTATAGAGAATTTCTGGCTGGTGAAAAGAAATAAAGGAATATGAATGAAGATGGTCTTGGAGTTGCATACCGAACCCTTAGTGGCAAGGCTATGACGGTTTCGCCCGTTACAGCGATAGAGTATGATTGTACTCGATGAGGAAATATCTGTGAGGGTATTTTGAACTAAGGTGGTAACACGATGAACTCGTCCTTAATTAGGACGAGTTTTTTAATTATTTAAGGAGGAAAAGAAAAATGACATTCGTGAAAAGAGAAGACAGAAAATTAAAATTTGAAACATTACAATTACATGTAGGACAGGAAAATCCTGATCCAGCAACTGATGCAAGAGCAGTACCTATTTATCAGACAACTTCATATGTATTTAAAAATAGTGAACATGCAGCGGCAAGATTTGGTTTAACAGATGCAGGTAATATTTATGGTCGTTTAACCAATTCAACACAAGGCGTATTTGAAGATCGTGTTGCTGCACTTGAAGGTGGTGTGGCAGGTTTAGCTGTAGCATCTGGGGCAGCAGCGATTACTTATTCACTTATTTCTTTAGCTCAACAAGGTGATCATATCGTATCAGCTAAACAGATTTATGGTGGTTCATTTAACTTATTAGAACACACTTTAACAACTTATGGTATTGAAACAACTTTTGTTGATGGTGATCATCCTGAAGAATTTGAAGCAGCAATTCAGGAAAATACAAAAGCAGTTTTCATTGAAACATTAGGTAACCCTAATAGTTCAATTATAGATGTAGAAGCAGTTGCAGAAATAGCTCATAAACATAAAATACCATTGGTGATTGATAACACTTTTGCAACACCTTATTTATTTAGACCAATTGAACATGGGGCTGATATTGTTGTTCATAGTGCGACAAAATTTATTGGTGGTCATGGTACAACTTTAGGTGGTGTAATCGTTGATGGTGGTACATTTGATTGGAAAGCTTCAGGTAAATTCCCGTTACTTACAGAACCTGATCCTTCATATCACGGTGTTGTATTCACTGAAGCTGCTGGTAAAGCTGCTTATGTGACAAGAATAAGAGCTATTTATTTACGCGATACAGGAGCTACTTTAGCACCATTTAGTGCTTTCTTATTACTACAAGGTCTTGAAACATTATCATTAAGAGTAGAAAGACATGTAGAAAATGCATTGAAAGTTGTGGAATATCTTAATAATCATCCATTAGTTGAAAAAGTAAATCATCCTTCACTTCCTGATAGCCCATATTATGATTTATATAATCGTTATTTCCCTAATGGAGCCGGTTCAATCTTTACATTTGAAATTAAAGGCGATGCTAAGACTGTCCAAAAATTTATTGATTCTTTAGAAATATTCTCATTATTAGCTAATGTTGCCGATGTAAAATCATTAGTTATTCATCCTGCTACAACAACTCATTCACAATTAAGTGAAGAAGAACTTCTCGATCAAGGTATTAAACCAAATACAGTTCGTTTATCTATTGGTACAGAAAACATTGATGATATTATTTTTGATTTAGATAATGCATTTGGAGTTATTGAATAATGGAATTTATTACTCAACAAGAAGTAAGAGACTTAGGTGTCAAATGTATAGGTGTAGAAATAGATGGCGTAGATAATCAAACGATTACTCCTGAATATTTAGAGTTTAGAAAAAGTGCTATTGAAAGTTTATATAATCAATATCAAGGCTATGATATTAAACATGATGATATCATTGAAGGATTTTATCAACTCCATGAAAAAGTACATGTAAAAAGACGCAAAAATCCCCCGGCAAGTGAAAACCTTGTTAAACTATTATTAAAACATGGAGGCCTTCCTTCAGTGAATAAAATAGTTGATATCTACAATATCCTATCGGTTAAAACTAAACTATCATTAGGTGCTCATGACATCGATCATGTAACAGGAAACATTCACTTACGTTTCACTCATGGTGATGAATTATTCATTCCATTAGGTCAAAGTGAACCTCTTCCTGTACAAGCTAATGAATATAGTTATATTGATGATGATAATGAAGTCATTTGTCGCTTAGAAATTAGACAAGTCAATAAAACTAAGGTTACTGAAGAAACAAAAAACATCTTTTTCATTGTTCAAGGTAATGAAAAAACTTCTAATGATTATGTCTTAGAAGTTGCTGAAGAACTAATTGCACTTGTTAGTAAATATGCTAGTGGTACAGGCAAAATCCTCAATACATTATAAAAAGGCTGATTATTTGATCAGCCTTTCAAATCGTTAATAGCTTGTTGTAATCGTTTCATTGTTTCTTCTTTACCCAATATATGAGCAAGTTCTACACATCCACCAGGAGTAGATTGCTTATTAGATAAAGCTACGCGCATTGGCCACATGATACGACCATTTTTAAGACCATGTTCTTTAGCTAAAGCAACCAAGAAATCACTCATAGCTTCATCATTATCAAAATCATCATAGTCTTTTAATGCTTCTATAACTAATTCTAAAGCTTCTAATGAATTTTCAGGATTAGTTTTCATTTTTTTATGAGTATAGATACTCGCATCAAAAGGTAAGGCAACATTTACAAAATCTGTCATATCTTCTATATCAATTAATCTTTCTACTCTTGGTTGTAATACTTTTGATAATTCTAATAAATCAACATCTAACGTGATATGTTTATAATAAGGTAGAACAACTTGATGGAAATCTTCCAAAGACATTCTTCTTAAATATTCTCCATTCATCCATTTTAACTTATTAATATCAAAAATAGATGCAGACTTAGAAATACGATCAATATCAAATTGTTCAATGAGTTCATCTAAAGATAATACTTCTTCACCCTTTGGGGCCCAACCTAATAAAGCAATATAGTTAATAATAGCTTGTGTTAAATAACCCTGTTTCTTTAAATCCTGATAAGATGCATCACCATTTCTCTTACTTAATTTATGGGTTTCGTCTTTATTAACAGGTGGTAAATGAATATAGGTAGGAATCTGCCAATCAAAAGCATTATATATAAGATTATACTTAGGAGTACTAGATAAATATTCATTACCTCTAATAACATGAGTAATTCCCATAAGATGATCATCAACAACATTCGCAAAATTATATGTAGGGAAACCATCACTTTTAATCAGGATACCTTCATTCAAATCCTTATTCTCTACTTCAATATGACCATAAACTTCATCATCAAAAGTTGTTATACCATCACTTGGTATAGTTTGTCTAATAACATAAGGATCATTATTGGCTAATCTTTCTTCAATTTGTGATGAATTCAAATGTTTACAAGGATCTTCACCTTCGACTTCACCTTGACAAAAACAATAGTGAGCACCTTTTAATTGAATCAATTTCTTAGCATAATCATGATATATTTCTAATCTTTGTGATTGAATATAAGGACCATGTCCACCATCTTTATCAGGACCTTCATCATAATGTAATCCTGTTTCATCTAATACTTCATAAATTAAATCAATGGCACCTTCGACTTCTCTTTGTTGATCAGTGTCTTCAATTCTAAGTATAAAATCTCCATCATTATGCTTGGCAATCAAATAACAATATAATGCAGTTCTTAGATTACCAATGTGCATATAACCTGTAGGACTAGGGGCAAAACGTGTTCTCATCTTAAATTCTCCTTTACAAATTTATATTTTTTGTGTATAATTACTCATGTTCATTGGGGTATAGCCAAGCGGTAAGGCATCAGACTCTGAATCTGACATTTCCTTGGTTCGAATCCAAGTACCCCAGCCATGTTAATTACAAGTACAAATAGTATTATTTGTGCTTTTTTATTATATATGAAATTTATCAGTTTGAAAACAAGAAAATGCATTTTCTTAATTTCATAAAAAAACGATGCTCTTTTTTCTAAAAACCTTTATTTATCAACATCTTCTTTTCGCTTTTTAAGAATTATTCCTTAGTAAATACAAACATCGACAATTTGCCTATTTTCAATTTCATATTTTATGTTATAATTAATGAAGAAACTAAATTAAACGCTGCATGTAAATCAAAAAGTATTGATTTATTCAATGCTTTTTGATTTTTCATGGAAGTGAAAAAATTAACTTGGACTTATCATTCATATTTTTTTACTAATTAATAAGGATATGGTAAAGTTAAATAAGTTAAACATGAAATGGAGGAAAAGCAGAGTGAAAATAATTAAAAGGAATGGAACTGAAGTACAATTTGATGAGCAAAAAATAACTGCAGCCATTGAAAAAGCAAATAATGAAGTAGTGGAAACAGAGAGATTAAGTGCAGAAGATATTGATAATATGACTAATAATGTTAAATATCAATGTGCAAAGATGACAAGAGCATTAAATGTTGAAGAAATTCAAAACTTAGTAGAAGACGAAATTATGAAAATGAATGCTTTTTCAGTAGCTAGAAAATATATTACTTATCGTTATAAAAGAGCGTTGATTCGTAAATCTAATACAACAGATGAACAGATTTTAAGTTTAATAGAATGTGATAATGAGGAAGTAAAACAGGAAAATTCTAATAAGAATCCAACTGTTAATAGTGTCCAAAGAGATTATATGGCTGGGGAAGTGAGCAAGGATATTACTAAGAGATTGTTGTTACCTGATCATATTGTAAAAGCACATGAAGAAGGTATTATCCATTTCCATGATTCTGATTATTTTGCCCAACACATGCATAATTGCTGTTTAGTGAATTTGGAAGATATGTTACAAAATGGAACCGTTATCAGTGAAACAATGATAGAAAAACCTAAGAGCTTTTCTACAGCTTGTAATGTAGCAACTCAGATTATTGCCCAGGTTGCTAGTTCCCAATATGGAGGACAAAGTATTAGCTTATCACATTTAGCACCATTTGTTGATGTGAGTCGTCAAAAGCTTATTGAAGAGGTTCGCGAGGAATTTGCCCAAGAGGGTATTGATGTGACTGAAGCACAAATTAGAGAAGTGGCAGAACGTCGTGTTAAAAAAGAGATCAATCGCGGCGTGCAAATGATTCAATACCAGGTGATTACGCTTATGACAACCAATGGTCAGGCACCATTTGTGACTGTCTTTATGTATTTGAATGAAGTACCTGATGGTCAAATTAAAGATGATTTAGCCATGATTATTGAAGAAACATTGAATCAAAGAATCTTAGGTGTAAAAAATGAAAAAGGTGTTTATATTACACCAGCTTTTCCTAAATTAATTTATGTCTTAGAAGAAGATAATATTCATGAAGATTCTAAATATTGGTATTTAACAGAATTAGCAGCAAAGTGTACTGCTAAACGTATGGTACCTGATTATATTTCTGAAAAGATGATGCTTGATTTAAAGGTTGATAAAAATGGTGATGGACATTGTTATACATGTATGGGATGTCGTAGTTTCTTAACACCTTATATTGATCCTGAAACAAACAAGCCTAAATATTATGGACGTTTTAATCAGGGTGTTGTTACTTTAAACTTAGTTGATATTGCATGTTCTTCTAAAGGTGATATGAAAGAGTTCTGGCGTATTTTTGATGAAAGATTAGACTTATGTAAGGAAGCTTTAATGTGTCGTCATAATCGTTTAAAAGGTACACCTAGTGATGTAGCACCAATTTTATGGCAATATGGCGCACTCGCTAGACTTGAAAAAGGCGAAACGATTGATAAATTATTATATGGTGGCTATTCAACTATTTCACTTGGATATGCTGGACTTTGTGAATGTGTCAAATATATGACAGGTAAATCACATACTGATCCTGCAGCTACACCATTTGCTTTAGAAGTTATGCAATATTTAAACGACGCTTGTGCAAAATGGAAAGCTGAAGAAAATATTGATTTTAGTTTATATGGTACACCTATTGAATCAACAACTTATAAATTTGCAAAATGTCTACAAGAACGTTTTGGTAAGATTCCAGGCGTTACTGATAAAAACTATATTACTAACAGTTATCATGTTAATGTTACTGAGGAAATTGATGCTTTCACAAAACTTACCTTTGAATCTCAATTCCAAAAATTATCACCAGGAGGAGCTATTAGTTATGTAGAAGTCCCTAATATGCAAGATAACATTGATGCTGTCCTTGCTGTTATGAAACACATTTACAACAATATCATGTATGCTGAACTTAATACTAAGAGTGATTATTGTATGGTTTGTGGTTATGATGGTGAAATTCAAATCAAGGAAGATGATGGTAAACTTATTTGGGTATGTCCAAACTGTGGTAATACTGATCAAAATAAGATGAGTGTTGCTAGACGTACTTGTGGTTATATTGGTACCCAGTTCTGGAATCAAGGTAGAACTCAGGAAATCAAAGAACGTGTATTACACTTATAAAAGTTTAGCTTAAATGCTAAACTTTTTTGTTTGTTACAATACTATATCAAACTTAAGAATTATGATATAATGATAGCACAAGGAGCTGATACATATGACAAAAGAAACTTCTTTAGGAATTGATAATTATAGGGAGTTGAAAGAAAAAAATTATTATGCTGTTGATAAAACACTAATGATAAAAGAATTTCTTGATTCCAAGAAAAAAGTAACATTAATTACAAGACCTCGACGATTTGGAAAAACCCTTAATATATCGATGATGGCTGAATTCTTTGATATTACTAAAGATTCCAGAGATATTTTTGAAGGAACAAAAATCATGGAAACTGAATATGCCTCTTATATGAATCAATATCCTGTTATATTTATAACTTTCAAAGATGCTACTGGTTCAAAAAACAAACTTATCAGTAGAATAAAAAAACAGTTTCAAAATCTTTTTAAGTATTATAGACCAATATTAGATAATATGGAGATGGATATATTTGACAAAGATAATTACCAATATATAAATCAAGAACTTATGAATAATACATCTTCTTTGGAAAATATTACTGATGCACTTCTTTTTCTTTCGAATATGCTTTATAACTACTATAATAAATCAGTTATGATATTTATTGATGAATATGATATGCCTTATAATGAATCTTACGATAAAGGCTATTATGAAGAAATCCATGAAGATTTATCTTCCATTTTATCAGAAACTTTTAAAGGTAATTCATATCTTGAATATGGATTGTTAACAGGTATACAAAGAGTCGCCAAAGAAAATACACTTTCAAAGTTTAATAATCCATTAGTTTGTACTGTCTCTGATAATAAATATTCTCAATATTTTGGTTTCACTGAAAATGAAACTAGAGAATTATTGGAATATTACAATTTATCATTGAATGATAATGTTAAGCAAATGTATGATGGATATCATATTGGAAATATCAATGTATATAATCCATGGTCAATATTAAATTATGCAGAAACCAGAGAACTAAAACCTTACTGGATTAATACTGGAAGTAATAAGACGATAAAAAGTGCTATGGAAAATGCTGATATATCATTTAAAAATGGATTTGAATCGTTAATTGAACACGGATATCTTGATACAAGTGTCAATATGGAAACAAGTTTTTATGAGGAATCCCAAACACCAATGTTATGGGGACTGTTTATTAATGCAGGATATTTAACAGTAACTCAGAAGTTGGAATTTGGTGAGTTACGTATTAAGATTCCAAATGATGAAGTAGTTAATGAGTTTAAATCATTAGTTGCAGATTATACAGCCATATCACCAACGTTATTAAATGATCTTGCAAAAGGATTATTGAAAGAGGATCCAAACGGCTTCTTTCAGTCATTACGAAGTATTCTGTTAATACCTTCTTATTATGATTATGTTAGTGAAAATAGTTATCATATGTTATTTTTATCATTGTGTATTTATCTTCAGGGCACACATAAACCATTATCAAATCGTGAAGCTGGTGATGGCAGATCGGATGTTACTTTAAAATCAAAAACAACAAAGTATCCATCTTATGTTATAGAATTTAAGTATAATAAGGAAAGTGAGAATGTTGATAAGCTTGCTGATGAAGCTTTAGATCAAATTGAAAGAAAACGATACGATGCACAGCTGACAGGAAGAATTATTCATATTGGCCTTGGTGTTCATGGTAAAAAAGTGGGTATGAAATGGGTAGTGAAATAAAAAGCTAGCAAATAATTTGCTAGCTTTATCTATGCTAATTTATTATACACTTCATCAGTAACTGGCTCTAACCATTCATTAGAACTATTTTCTCCTGGTACTTCAATAGCTAAATGAGAGAACCAGCTATCCTTAGCGGCTCCATGCCAATGTTTAACACCCTCAGGAATATTGATACAATCACCAGGATTCATTTCAATAGCTTCCTTGCCCCATTCTTGATAATAGCCTCTACCTGCGATACAAATAAGGATTTGACCGCCACCACTTGTTGCGTGATGAACATGCCAATTATTGCGACATCCTGGTTCAAAAGTCACATTGAAAATAGGTACTTGTTCATTTGAAACAGGGGCTAAATAGCTTTGGCCAATAAAATACTGTGCAAAAGCATCGTTAGGATCTCCAATAGGAAAAATCATAGAAGCTTCATGTTGTGCTTTAGCATCATCAATCACTTCGTCATCATTCCATACTTCTTTAGCCATATAGAACACTGCCCAACCCTTAGGCCATCCTACATAAAAAGCAATATGGGTTATAATAGCAGCAATCTCTTTCTTTGTAACACCATTCTTTTTAGCATTTTCTAAATGGTATTTTAAAGAAGAATCCGTAATACCAGAAGACATCAATGCTACAACAGTAATAATACAACGTGTTTTAACATCAATATCCTGATTATTCCAGTTTTCGCCAAATAAAACATCATCATTATAATGGGCAAATTCAGGTGCAAATTCACCTAAAGTATTTCTACCAGCAGTTTGTACAATCTTTTTCATTTTTCATATCTCCTTTTCTTATATTAAGTATAATTCAATCTATCAATTATGCCTAATGCTTATAATAAATGATTAATTATTCATTTTATGCATTATAAACTTTTACCCAAATGATATGCATCTTGAGGATATTTGGTATGTTTTGTCATTGATGGACTACCACATCCATATCCTAAAACTTCACCATAATCTTCAAAATCTAAATATCTTACTAATGTCTGATAATGAGCATGTAAGGCATCAAATGTCCAATCATTACTATTCCATGCGACTGTTAACAAAGCAGATTTCATATGTTTATATGTTAAAGATGAATTATAAGCGCAGAAACGATCAATAACTGTTTTAAGTTGAGCTGACATACCATAATAATATAACGGTGTAGCTAGTACTATCATATCAGCATTTAATAATGCTTCTCTTATCATTTGATTATCATCTTTTAAAATACAAGGGCCTTCATATCCACAAGCAATACAACCAAGACAAGGTTGAATATGCATTTTTGCTAAATCAAATCTTTGTACTTCATGTCCTGCTTCAATCGCACCCTTTCTAAAATTTTCAACTAGGATATTTGTAGATCCTTTGATATTGGGACTTCCTTGTAATACGATAATTTTCATAATGTCCTCCTTAAAAATAGTATAATATGATTGTTTCTTCATGTCTAATGCTTATATAAAATGATAAATTATGCTTTATAAGCATAATTTCAAAGCTATCAATCATTTTTAATCCATATGATTTGTTTTTATGTTACAATAATTTTATTTGTAGGAGGAATATTATGAACTATGCAACAATCAAAAAAGTCGATATTGCAAACGGCCCAGGAGTACGAGTTTCTTTATTTGTATCAGGCTGCCATTTTCATTGTAAGGAATGTTTTAATGATGTAGCCTGGGATTTTAATTATGGAGAATTATTTAGCAAAGATACTATTGATGAAATCATAGATGCTTTATCACCTGAACATATTCAAGGAATAACATTATTAGGTGGCGAACCTATGGAAAAAGTGAATCAAGAGGGATTATTACCCTTACTACAAACAATTAAAGAAAAATTGCCTAATAAGGATATATGGGCTTTTACAGGTTATGTTTATGATGATTTATTATTAGGAGGAAAAGCCCATTATGATGTAACCGATGAATTGTTAAGTTATATTGATGTATTGGTAGATGGCCCATTTATCTTAGAAAAAAAGAATATCAGACTTAGATTTAGAGGATCAGAGAATCAAAGACTTATTGATCTTCGACAAACAAGAGATTCAGACGAAATTATTTTATGGGACAAATAATTTAAAATATTGCCTAAATTTGTGTTACTTTTAAAAATTTTATATTAAAAAAATAAAAAAATCCTAAAAATTTTGTGGAAATTTTTATCGTAATTATATATAATGTTTAGTATACGTAAAGGGGGCTATATGATGAAAGAAGGCATTAGAAGGGAATATAAGAAACAATATGATGCATCTTCTAAGAGAATAGATGTTGTTGACGTGCCAGAATTCAACTTTATTATGATTGATGGTATCGGTAATACGGGGGTAGAAGAATTTAAGCTGAAATCAGAAGCGTTATTTATATTATCTAAAGCAATTAAAGATTATTGTAAAAAACATTATGATCTGTTATATTTGCTTTCACCACTAGAAGGATTATGGGATACTTACGATAATAGTCATTTTGATGTTACCAGAAAGAAAATGATTAAATTTACTCTAATGATGGCTCAACCGAAAATATTAGATGAAGAAACTTTTGAAAAGATTAAAGAAAATGTTATTGAAAAGAAAGATAATCCTTATCTTGTAGATATTTATTTAAAAAAATGGCAAGAAGGGCATTGCATACAAACATTGCATCGTGGCGCTTATTTTGATGAAATCAATACAACTAAGAATTTAATGGAATATATTACTGTTCAACAAATGAAATTAGTAGGCATGCACCATGAAATATATCTTAATGATGCTCGTAAAATTGCTACGGAAAAGCTAAAAACTATTGTAAGATATCCAATTGAGGAACAAGAAGTGACATTTTAAGGAGGAAAAGTTATGTTGTGTGTATCATGGAACGTGAATGGTTTAAGAGCATGTATTAAAAAGGGATTTAGTGATTTCTTTAAGACAATTGATGCTGATATATTTGCCATTCAAGAAACCAAACTACAAAAACATCAGATTGATTTAGAATTTGCAGGTTATACAAGCTATTATAATGATGCCATTAAAAAAGGCTATAGTGGTACAGCTATTTATTCAAAGCAACAACCATTACATGTCACTTATGGCTTAAATATCGAAGAACATGATCAAGAGGGCAGAGTTATTACTTTAGAATTTGATAAGTTTTATTTTGTAACTGTTTATACACCAAATAGTAAAAGAGAATTAGAAAGACTGGATTATCGCCAAGTTTGGGAAGATGCTTTTAGAGATTATGTCAATAATCTGAAAAAAGATAAGCCAGTTGTTATTTGTGGTGATTTAAATGTTGCGCATAAAGAAATTGATTTAAAAAATGATAAAACAAATCATCATAATGCAGGCTTTACTGATGAAGAACGTGCTAAGTTCACTGAATTATTAGATTCAGGTTTTATTGATAGTTTTAGATATAAATATCCAGATAAAGAAGTTTATTCATGGTGGTCATATATGTTTAAGGCAAGAGAAAAGAATGCAGGATGGCGTATTGATTATTTTGTGGTTTCTGATGATTTGAAAGAAAATATCAAAGATGCCTATATTTATACAGATATATTGGGTTCTGATCATTGCCCAGTAGGTATCGAACTGGAGGGACTTATATGAAATGGATGATTATCTCTGATATTCATGGTTCTATTAATGATTTAAAAAAAGTTATGAATATATTTGCAGAAGAACATATGGATCATATTATCTTATTAGGTGATCTTTTATATCATGGCCCTAGAAATAGTATTCCTGAAGGTTATGATCCAAAAGCTGTTGCTCAGCTTTTAAATCAATATAAAGATAAAATTATATGTTCCGTAAGAGGTAATTGTGATAGCGAAGTTGATCAAATGCTTATTGAATTTCCAATACTATCTACATATTCACAAATATATATAGATAATCATCGTTTCTTTTTGACTCATGGTCATATCTATAATGAAGACAATCTACCGCCATTAAATAAAGGCGATATCCTTATGTATGGTCATTTTCATGTACCAATCGCTAAGAAGAAAGATGATATTTATATCTTTAATCCTAATTCTATTACTTTTCCGAAAGTGGGAGAAAAGAGTTATGGTGTATATGAAAATCATTGTTTGAGTATATATAATATGAATAAAGAAATAATTAAAAAAATAGGTCTCATATGAGACCAATGGCATGAACTTTAGAGATTCACATCTCTAGGGCTCGTGCCCTTTTTTTGT
>JAJQEL010000120.1 GCA_021201655.1 Erysipelotrichaceae bacterium
GGAATAGCAAATCATTTTAATTATTTAAATTGTCTACTTGACAAAATCACTTCACCTATATTGAGGATTCATTTTTTAGTTCATTCAATAATTCAATCGCATGTGGTAACCAATCACCACGAGGTTCTATTTGAATAGTTATTTGACTGTTTTCATATTTTAGTTTCGGTTTAGTAAATAAACGATTACATAAAATAAATAAATCATTACCATCAACATGTAAAGAATAATCAGCAGTAAAAGTAATAGATATAAGGCCTTTATCTTCTTTTGCTTGCTCTATGAAATCCTGTGTACATAAAATTTCATATTCGCGTTTTAAAACAATGTTATTGACCTCTTTAGGTAATGAACCATAAAGATCTTTAAGTTCTTTTTCTAAAATATCCATTTCTTCTAAACTATGAGCATTATATATTTGTTGATAAAGATTCAATTTTTCCATATCACTTTCAACATAATTTTCTGGTATATAACCTTCTACATTAATATTTTGTGTAGGTACTTCCTTAGATTCAACTTTTTTGCCTTGCTTTTCATCAATAGCATCTTGTAATATTTTCATATACATATCGAATCCCACCGTATCAATAAAGCCTGCCTGTTCCCCACCAAGAATATCGCCAGAACCACGAATAGACAAGTCACGCATAGCGATTTTATAGCCACTACCGAGTTGAGCAAATTCTTTGATAGCTTTTAAACGTTTTGCAGCTTCTTCATTGAGTTGTTTATCTTTTGCATATAATAAGTAAGCATAAGCTACACGTTCACTTCTACCAACTCTACCTTTAATTTGATAAAGCTGAGATAACCCAAAACGATCAGCATCTTCAATAATAATCGTATTAGCATTAGGAATATCAATTCCTGTTTCAATAATGGTCGTACATACTAATATATCATATTCTTTATCAATAAAGCGTTGCATAACACGCTCTAATGTATCTTTATTCATACGTCCATGACCAACACCCACACGTGCTTGCGGTACTAGCTGTTGCACATTCTTAGCAACTTGTTCAATCGTTTCGGTGCGATTATACAAATAGAATACTTGCCCATTTCTGCCTAATTCTCTTTCAATGACTTGTTTGATTAAAGCATCGTTTTTTTCCATCACGTAAGTTTGTACAGGCATCCTATTAAGAGGTGGTGTCTCAATTTGTGATAAGCCACGAATGCCCATTAAAGACATTTGTAAAGTTCTCGGAATTGGTGTTGCTGTTAAAGTTAAAACATCAATCGTTTGTCTTAATTCTTTGATTTTTTCTTTTTGTCTCACGCCAAAACGTTGTTCTTCATCTATGCATAACAAACCTAAATCTTTAAATTCAACATCTTTGGATAATATGCGATGTGTTCCAACTAATAAATCAATTTTGCCTTCTTTTAAATCTTTTAATGTTTGATTTTTTTGCTTAGTGGTTGTAAAACGATTCAATAAAGCAACATTGATTGGATAATCTTTAAAACGATCTGTAAAGGTACGATAATGTTGAGATGATAGTATCGTTGTAGGGCATAAGAAAGCGACTTGTTTATGCGCCAGGATAGCTTTAAAGCAGGCTCTAAGGGCAACTTCAGTTTTACCAAAACCGACATCACCGCATAACAGACGATCCATTGGTTGAGGTTTTTCCATATCAGCTTTAATTTCATCTACTGAGCGTTGTTGATCGGGGGTTAATTCATAGCCAAATTTGGCTTCAAATTCTAATTGCATTTCATCATCTTCAGGGAAAGCAAAGCCAACTTGCTGCATACGTTTAGCATATAAATCAATAAGTCTATCTGCTAAATCATCAACTTTATTTTTAACACGTGCTTTGGTTTTTTTCCATTCAACACTGTTTAAGGAATGAACTTTTGGTGGTACATCTTCTCTTGATGAATATTTTCTTACTAATTTAAAATTTTCTACGGGAATATATAGAATATCATTACCTTTATAAGCAATATATAAATAATCACGTTTTGTTCCTTTAACCTCTAAAGTTTTAATACCCATATATTGACCAATACCATAAGTATCATGAACAACATAATCACCAACATTTAATTCATTGTAATCATTAATAATCTTGGCATCACGATATTTAATATAACCTTTCTTAGGACGTGAATGAATTTTAAATAATTCTGTTTCGGTAAGTAATACAACATGCTGTTCATAAAAATCAATACCAGTTTTAAGATAACCTAAATAGATATTAATACCATTATAAATCTTATCATCATTTCCAACCAAAGTATAAGGTATTTGATAGTTTTCTAATAGTTCAAGCATTCTTTCAATTTGATGATTATCAGCTAAACACATGAGTATTTTATTGTTTCTTAGCAATGCATGTATGTCATTGGCTAATTGTTTTTCATTGACTAATGGCAGGCTTACTTCACTTGTGGCAAAAGTGATTTGTTTATCATTAGTTTTTAAATCAATAAAATCAATGGAATGATTTTTAATAAGCGGTTGAACATCTGTAAATAAATGTAAGCCTTTAACCATTCGTCCCATAGTTTGAAGTTCTAAATGATAATAAAACGTTTCTTCCACATAATGTTTATAAAT
This sequence comes from Erysipelotrichaceae bacterium, assembly GCA_021201655.1. Classification (GTDB taxonomy): domain Bacteria; phylum Bacillota_I; class Bacilli_A; order Erysipelotrichales; family Coprobacillaceae; genus JAJQDJ01. The sequence continues at coordinate 2,576 of JAJQEL010000120.1, forward strand.
GTCTTTGATTTTTTCCTCACTAGAAGTAATCATTAATGGTTTATTAAAATAAGATAATAAATTTGTAGAAGTAGAGAATAAACCCATATATTGATATAAACGGTTATTACCATCATGGCTTTTTAAGGATTCTATATCTAATGATATTTCCTCTTCAAGATTTTCTTCAAATCCCTCACATTTTGTATTATCTTCCAGTTCTTCTATTTGTTCAATAACACTATTGACTTCATTATCAGGATACAAAATATCTGTTGCAGGAAGAATCGTAACTTTATCAATATGTTCCAAAGAACGCTGGGTATTGCGATCATAAAAACGGATACTTTCAATTTCATCATCAAAGAACTCAATACGCAAAGGATTATCATATTGAATAGAATATACATCTATGACACCACCACGTTTAGAAAAGTAAAACGGCTCATCAACGCGTTGGATTGTTTTATAACCACTTTGATAAAGTTTTTCTCTTAATACTAGAGGATCAATAATATCACCGGTTTTTAAATTTATAACATGAGCAGTATATATATCCATATTAGGAATATAACGAATTAAAGAATGAGTATGACATATAACAACTTTAGGCTGATTTTGTGTTAATTCATATAAAGTATTAATTCTTTCTCCCATGATTTCTCCTGAAGCTGCTAAAGCTTCAACTCTTAATGATTCATCACTAGGAAAGAATAAAACCTGATTATTGAGTAATCCTTGTAATTGTTCATATAATAATTGAGCTTGATATAAACTATCTTTAACAATGAGCATAGGACGTGGTAACGTCAAAAAAGCACTAGCAATGAGGATAGCCTCATCGCTAGCGTGCATCACAACAATATCACCTTTGCCTTTAAGCATGGCCTTATATGCTGGATTATCTTTTATTACTTGAATAATTTTCTTCATAATACCTCCTAATTATAGCTATTCATAGCAGCGTTAAAACCTTTATCTAAATAAGTTTTAACAGCGCCCACAGCCTTATTCACCCCTTCATCAATAAAGGGTTGTTGTAAAGGAGTAAATTTCCCTAAGACATAATCAATCGTATCGATACGTTTATCCTTTTCAATACCAATACGAATACGTTTAAAATTCTGAGTTCCTGTTTGTCCAATAATACTTTTAATACCATTATGGCCGCCAGAACCGCCAGTTTCTCTTAAACGTAACTTACCTATAGGCATATCTAAATCATCATAAATAACTAATAAATCATTGATATCAATTTTAAAGAAATGCATACATTGAATAATTGCTTCCCCTGAATTATTCATATAAGTTAAAGGTTTTAAAAAGATAATATCTTCACCTTTATATTTAAATTTTATATATTCTCCTTTAAATTTCTTAATATGAATATCAACAGAAAACTCTTTAGCCAAAGCATCCATAACCATAAAACCTACATTATGCCTTGTATTGTTGTATTCTTTACCTGGATTACCTAATCCAACAATTAATTTCATAAAAACTCCTATCTTGCGACAATAACCACACTGACTCCAGTAATTAATAAATGATTATCTAATATCTTTTCTTTGTCGCTATGATATAATATATGATAATCTTTTTCAAGTTCAACATCTATATTATCTTTAGAAGCATTAAAGAAAACAATAATATCTCTATATTCTCCTTCGTCCTGATGTAAACTATATTTAATCATACGATGATTAATGTTTTCCGTATGAACATTTTTGCGTATCATATCATAATTATCATATCTAAAGCAAGGGTTATTTTTTCTAATACGTAAGATGAGCTGGGTAAATTGAACTGCTTCATTTTCCATATCTTTTCTATTCCAATCTAAGGCATTAACATGATCACCAGCATTATAAGTGTTCTCTAAACCAGACTTTGTTCTAAAGAATTCCTGACCACTATGAATAAATGGAATACCTTGGGCTAAAACAGTTGCTGCTAACATCATCTTTAAACGTCTTTTTCTTGTATGTTCATCTTCATCATGATTGGAAATAGCTAATTTATCAAAGCATGTAGCATTATCATGACATTCGACATAATTAATAGATTGATTGATTTTTGTAAATTTTTCTAAATTACATATAGCTTTCATAGCATCATTGGTCTTATAAGTATCACCTGAAAAATAACCTTTACTTTCCAATTGATTCGTTCCACGACATGTATCTCTAAAATAATCATTAAAGAAAGCAATATGTGGTGTCTTATGATTATTTTGAATCGTTGTACGTTTATCTTCAGCTAAAGCTGTTCCCATATTCCAGCCTTCACCATATATCATAAACGATGGATCAATAGCCTTTCCTTGAGCATCAATCAAATTAATCGTTTCCTGATCAATAATACCCATTAAATCAAATCTAAAACCATCAATACCATAAACCACCTGCCAGCGTTTACACATATCTAAAATATATTTACGACACATGAGAGCTGTTGTATTGAGATCATTCCCACACCATGAACCATTAGATAACGTTCCATCCGCATATCTTCTAAAATAATAATGAGGCGTTGTTTGTTCTAATGGATTATTATTGACATCATGCATATGATTAAACACAACATCTGCAATAACTCTAATACCTCTAGAATGCAATGCTTCGACCATTTGCTGAGCTTCTCGAATACGTTTATAGCCATCATTCGGATTCGTAACATAGCTTCCTTCAGTCACCCCATAATGGGCTGGATCATAACCCCAGTTATACAATTCTAATGGATGCGTTTCATCAACTGTCGCAAAATCATTGATTGGCATGAGTTCAACATGTGTAATACCTAAGCATGATAAATAATCCAATCCTGTTGGATTGCCACTATCAGTCGATGTATTTTGCTCCGTGAATGCTAAAAATTTTCCTTTATGTTGCATACCACCAGATAATGAAGATGAAAAATCACGTACACTTACTTCATATATGACAGCATCAGTTTTCTTCTCCAGTGGTGCCATTTCAGTTTTATGGAATGGCAGTTTTTCCATATCAACGATGACACATGTACGACCGTTTGATGTCATAGCATCAGCATAGGGATCCATGGTAATTGTATAAGATCCTGCTATTTTTACTAAATAGAAATATTCTGCATTTTCCCAGTCGCCTTCAATAGTAACATAATATACACCCTTACTACCTCTTTGCATCGGGAATAAGTAATCCTGATTATCCTTAATGACTTTTAAAATTAAACCTGTTGATAATGGTGACCAAACCTTAAAAGTTGTTCTTTCCTTAGTATAATGACATCCCAAATCATGGCCATCATAATAATAAAGTTCATCAAATTCCTTACACATAGAAAGCTTACTAAAATCTAAAAAACAAGATAACCCATAAGCATCAACAACCTTGTAAACTCTACCCATATGGAAATTAACCATAAACTTATATTCTTTAAATCCAGGATATTGGCTTGATTGCAAGGCATCACCATTTAACAGTAATAACTCTTCATTGAAAACATCTTTTAAATAAAACTTACTGCTTACACCATTATAATAATTATCTGAAAGATATACCCTAATTTCATTAAAATTAACCGCATAAGCTTTCATCCTTACAGCATTTTCTTCCATTATATCCTCCTTAAAAATTATGTATTATTACTGACATAAGTATATCATACACCCCTTAAAAAAACTATGAAAAATCAAAAAAATTACAATTGATTAACACTTGACACACTATTCACTTTTTATATAATGTTTTAGGGGGTTATTATGAAAAATTTAAAATATTTTATACCATCACTAATAATTATGATGATTATCTTTTCATTTTCTGTCCAAAACGGGGAAGAATCTTCTAGTCTTAGTTCTTCAATTGTCGCTTGGATTTATACCAATTTACATATATCTATAAGTGAACTGATTGTTAGAAAAACAGCCCATATGAGTGAATATGGGATACTTTCATTAAGTCTTATTTATGGCTTTTATAAATCTGGTTTTACTGTAAAGTATATTATTTTATATAGTTTATGTATAACATTTCTATATGCTTGTTCTGATGAAATACATCAATTGTTTGTGAGTGGTCGAGCAGGTAGTCGGACTGATGTTCTCATTGATACGTGTGGTGGTGCAATAGCCACAATATGCTATTTTATATATGCAAAAAGGCGAACTTAATTTCGCCTTTATTTTATCTTCTTTTCCATTAAATAACGTTTGAGTCTAACACCACGGCGTTCAACAATTTGTTTTTCAATACATTTATAGCCTCTTGCTTCAAAAAATGGTTTTGAAGTAATAGATGATTGTGTATTCATATATGTATTTCCTTTAACACTAGCATATTTTTCCAAATTATCTAAGATAAGTGTTCCTATACCTTTATGTAAATATTGACAATCTACATAAAGACGATCTAAATAACCTGTTTGACCAATATTTCCAAAGCCAACTATATGATCATCTGCTACAACTACTAATGTATGATTTTTACTTAACGATGATTCCCAGCGATAAATATTAGCTTCCTTAGGAGCCCAAGCTTCCAACTGTTCTTCTGTATAATCGTTAACACATACGGTATGAACATTATCATAAAATAAATCCATAACTTCCTTTAGATCTGATGGCTGATATAATCTTATATCCATAATACCTGCCTCCTTACGTAAATCATTATAGCACATACTAAAAAAATAAGAAAGAAGGTTAACCCTTCTTTCTTTATTTTAAATACCAAATAATAAATCTACATAATTAGGCATTGGCCAATAAGCTTCATCCACTTTTGTTTCAATTGTATCTGCTGTTTCTCGTAAATCATTCATTGCTGCAAATACACCATCACGCCATAATAATGAAACCTCATGAATATCACCATCACAAGCTTGTGCTTTAGCAATTTCACTATCTAATGTATCCATCTTTGTTTTCATAGCTGCTAATAATTCAGATAATTCTTTAACATCATCTACTAAGAATGCATTGTCTACACCTGTTTCTTTAACATCTAAAGCTGTCTTAGTTACATCTTTTAGATATTTAACAGATGCTGGATAGATTTCATTTCTAGCCATCTTAGAAGCTGTTAAAGCTTCAACTTGAATAGTCTTATTGTAGTTGTCTAATAAGATTTCATAACGAGATGCTAATTCAACACGAGAATAAACTCCTAATCTATCAAGCATTTCGATATTTCTTTCTTCTTTTAAACAATCCATAGCATCTACAGTATTCTTGTTGTTGTGAAGGCCACGTTTTTCAGCTTCTACTTCCCATTCAGCTGCATAACCATCACCATTAAAGATAATACGTTGATGTTCAGTTAAGAACTTTCTAATAACTTCTTTAGGAGTCATGCCGCCTTCAATTAAGTCAGCCATTTCCGTCATTTCTTCAGCTAAAATAGCATTTAAAATTGTATTTGGACCAGCAATTGATTGAGCAGAACCAACAGCTCTAAATTCAAACTTATTACCTGTAAAAGCAAATGGAGATGTTCTGTTTCGATCTGTATTATCCTTAGAGAAATCAGGGACAACAGAAACACCAGTTTTGAAACGTCCTGTATCTACTTCTTCCATTTCAGTACCATCAATAATTGCTTGAACAATTTTATCAATTTCTTCACCTAAGAACATAGAGATAATGGCTGGAGGAGCTTCATTAGCACCTAATCTGTGATCATTTCCAGCTGAAGCAATAGACATACGTAATAAATCAGCATATTCATCTACAGCTTTAACAGTACAAGCCAATGTAGCTAAGAAAGGTATGTTATTAGCTGGATCGCTACCTGGGTTAAATAAATTAACACCTGTATTTGTTGTAACTGACCAGTTATTATGTTTACCAGAACCATTAATACCTTCAAATGGTTTTTCGTGTAATAAACATCTTAAGCCATGTTTCTTAGCAATATCTTGCATTAAAATCATTAATAAGTGGTTATTATCACTTGTAATATTAACTTTTCTATAAACACATGCAACTTCATGTTGTGCAGGAGCAACTTCATTATGCTTTGTTTTAGAAGGAATACCATATTTCCATAACTCTTTATCTAAATCCTTCATAAAAGCAGAAACTTTACGTTTTAAGCTACCAAAATAATGATCCTCTAATTCCTGACCTTTAGGAGCCATAGAACCATATAATGTTCTACCTGTTAATTTCAAATCCATACGTTTTTGATAATATTCATCAGCAACTAAGAAGTATTCCTGTTCACTACCAACAGATGCTGTTACTTGTGTTACATCATCTAATCCTAATAATGGTAATAATTTAAGTGATGCCTCGTTTAAAGCATCCACTGATTTTAATAATGGTGTCTTCTTATCCAAAGCTTCACCAGTATAAGAACAGAATAATGTTGGAATATATAATGTTCCATCTTTAACAAATGCAGGAGACGTACAATCCCATGCAGTATAACCTCTAGCTTCAAAAGTAGCTCTTAAACCTCCAGATGGGAAAGAAGAAGCATCAGGTTCACCTTTTCTTAAAGTCTTACCACTAAACTCTAAGACAGCTTTATTTCCTTCCGGTTCTAAGAAAGCATCATGCTTTTCAGCTGTTAAACCAGTCATTGGCATAAACCAGTGAGTAAAGTGAGTAGCACCATGTTCAATTGCCCAAATTTTCATTGCATTGGCAATAACAGTCGCTGTTTCTCTTGCGAGTGGTTCTCCTTTATCTAATGCAGCATGAAATGCTTTATAAGTTGATTTTGGTATACGTTCACGCATCACATCATCACTAAATGTTAAACACCCATAATCTTCAAGTAATTCACTCATTTCCATTGAATAATTCCCCCTTGTCTTTACAAACATTGTAACAATTTATAATTTTAAAGTCTATATAAATCTTCAATGTTTATGAGGCTATTATAATGTCTCAAAATTAATATGTCAACACAAAATAATATTTTTTTATCATCTTTTTATTTTTTTATTACCTTATTTCATTAAAAAAAGAGATTAACTACCTTCAATCTCTTTTCTTCTTCTATCTCTTTTTCTTTGTCTACGTTCTCTCTTTTTAAGTTCACGTAAACTATCAGTATAATCCTGTACATTACAATGGATACGTCTATTTTGTTTTAATATAGCATCAACAAATCCGACACGATCTTTAGGAAAAAATTTAAACTTTTTCTGATCAATATCATATAATTCAATCGCACGTGCACGCATAATAACTGATGTAAATGTTTCCTTAGGATCCATAATAGTTTCACAGTTCATTAAATTAATCTCTTTATTTTTTCTAATTAAATAACGATAAGTAACTGTCTTATTACCCACAATATAGCGATAAGGTCTAAAGCCAATCATATAGATAGAAATAACTAAACCGCCACCACCTACAACATAAAAATCACTTAATGCATGTGCAAAAAATACATCAAACAATAAAATATAAATAGCATATAACCAATAAACAATGACAAACAATCTCACTGTTAAGTTGGAGCTTGGTTTAAACTCCTGCTCATAATTACTTTGATTTATTTGTTCGTTATCCATAAAAGCCTCACTTCCTATTTGACTATTATACATGAATAAACCATTTTTGACAACATAATAATGAACAATTTCATAATAAAAAGAGCGGTTAAACCGCTCTTAATATCAAATTGAATTCGATTCTATTAATTAACCATCTTGTCTTTCATAGATAAGTAAGAATGGAATATAAACTAAAGTAGATACTGC
>JAJQEL010000108.1 GCA_021201655.1 Erysipelotrichaceae bacterium
AAAATTAAGAGGTACCCTCGCATATGAGGGTACCTCTAAAGTTCATGCCATTGGGGTTGTTTATCTAAACAATCCTTTTTTCGATATTTAAATTTCATATTTTCAAATAATGTAAATTCATGTATAATGAAAAAGAAAGGAGTGAGAAAATGGAGTATGCAATTGAGATGCTTAATATCACGAAAGAGTTTCCTGGTATTAAAGCAAATGATGATATCACGTTACAAGTGAAACGTGGGGAAATTCATGCTCTCTTAGGAGAAAATGGAGCAGGAAAATCAACACTCATGAGTATTCTATTTGGTTTATATCAACCTGATATTGGGGAAATACGTATTAATGGTGAAAAAGTTATAATTAACGATCCAAATGATGCCAATAAGTATAATATCGGGATGGTACATCAACATTTTAAACTAGTTCATAATTTTACGGTACTAGAGAACATTGTATTGGGAGTAGAGGAAACAAAAAACGGGGTATTGAGTTTGGATAATGCCCGTAAAAAAGTTATGACTTTATCTGATCAGTATCACTTGAATATTGAACCTGATAAATTGATTTCTGATATTACTGTTGGTATGCAACAGCGTGTAGAAATCATGAAGATGTTATATAGGGACAATGAAATTCTCATTTTTGATGAACCAACTGCTGTTTTAACACCACAGGAAATTACTGAATTAATGGGTATTATGAAAGGATTAAAAGCAGAAGGAAAATCTATTGTTTTTATTACCCATAAACTTGATGAAATTAAAGAAGCAGCTGATCGTTGTACAATTATAAGAAAAGGACAATATGTGGCTACTGTTGATGTTGCTACAACAAGTAAAGAGGAAATGTCTGAAATGATGGTTGGCCGAAAGGTTAATTTTAATGTAGTAAAGGGCGAAGCTCATGTGGGAGAAACAGCATTAAAATTAGAAAATGTTTCATATTTACCTAGACATGCAACAAAGAAAGTTTTAAATAATGTTTCTTTTGAAGCCCATAAAGGTGAAATTACTTGTATTGCTGGTATTGATGGTAATGGTCAAACTGAATTGGTTTATGCTATTTATGGTATGATTCATCCAACCGAAGGTAAAATCATTATGAATGGTAAAGATATTACTAATGAAACGATTCGTCAAAGAACATTAGATGGCATGGCATGTATACCTGAAGATAGACATAAACATGGTCTTGTTTTGGATTATAATTTAGCTGAAAATATCGTTTTAAAGAATTATTTTCAGGAACCTTATTCAAAAAATGGTATTTTGAATTTCAATAAAATTTATGAACACGCTAATGAACTCATTGAAAAATATGATGTCAGATCTGGTGAAGGTGCTCATTCTATTACACGTGGTATGTCAGGTGGTAACCAACAAAAAGCGATTATTGCACGTGAGATTGGAAGCGGTGCCGATGTCCTGGTTTGTGTGCAACCAACTCGTGGTTTAGATGTTGGGGCTATTGAATTTATTCATTCACAAATTGTCAAACAAAGAGATGAAGGTAAAGCTGTATTATTAATTTCCTTAGAATTAAGTGAAGTTTTATCAGTCAGCGATCGTATTTTAGTTATGAGTGAAGGCGAAATTGTTGCTGATGTAAAGCCTGAAGAAACAACTGAGCAGGAATTAGGATTATATATGTCTGGAAGTAAGAGGGGTGTAGGTTATGAGAAATAGACCAGGATTTAAAGTGTTTTTATCATCTCTTATTGCAATTGCTGTTGGTTTATTAGTTGGATTTATTATCATCATGGTTACAAATCCTTCTCAAGGTATTAAAGCTTTTGGTATTTTAGCGCAAGGTGGCTTTTATAAAGGCTTAAGAAGTACAGGGGATGTATTATATTATGCAGTTCCTATTATGATGACTGGTTTAGCTGTGGCCTTTGCCTTTAAGTGCGGTAACTTTAACATTGGTGTTACTGGTCAATATACCATGGGTGCTTTTACAGCTTTGTTCTTAGCTATCAAATTAGAAGGCGTTATTCCTAGTGCTATTTTATGGATTATTTGTTTGATTGCAGCAGCCGCTGCTGGGGCTTTATGGGCATTTATATCTGCCGTAATGAAGGCCTATAAAAATGTAAATGTCGTTATTTCAGGTATTATGCTTAACTATATTGGTATGTTATTAACAGTTGATTGGGTTAAGAGATTTATTTTTGATCAAGCCAAAGCCAGATCTTATACAGCTAATATTGCTGTTCCAAAAATGGGATTAGATAAGATTTTCCCTGGTTCTAGTATTAATGGTGGTACTATTATAGCCATCTTAGTATGTATTTTAGCTTGGTATATCTTAAATAAAACAACTTTTGGTTATGAATTAAAAGCCTGTGGTCATAATGTCGATGCGAGTAAATATGCAGGTATGAATGAGAAAACATGTACAATTATGTCAATGGTTTTAGCAGGTGCTTTTGCTGGTTTAGGTGGTGGACTTACATATATTGCTGGATCTGGTAAAGCTTTAGCTATTACGGAAACAACTTTAGCTGAAGGGTTCAATGGTATCCCAGTAGCCTTGTTAGGTGCTAATAGTCCGCTAGGATGCATCGCTGCTTCTATATTCATTGCCTATATTGATTTAGGTGGTACATATATGCAGGCTTGTAATATTCCTGTAGAAATCATCGATGTCATTGTTGCTGTTATTATTTATTTTAGTTCATTCTCATTATTAATTAAGACTTTCTTAGATCAATTCATGGATAAACATCCTAGTAAAAAAGATCGTAAGAAACTTGAAAGCAGTGAAGGAGGTAGCGAATAATGTCACTTATATATTTCTTATTCAGACAAACTTTATACTTCGCTATTCCATTAATGATTGTGGCTTTAGCTGGTATGTTTAGTGAACGTAGTGGTGTTGTTAATATTGCCTTAGAAGGTATTATGATTTTTGGTGCTTTCTTTGGAGTATATTTTATTCATTTTATGCAATCGTCAGGAGCAATGAGTGGTATGACTTTACTCTTCTGTGCTTTATTGGTTGCAGGATTCGTTGGTGGTATTTTTGGATTACTTCATGCTTTTGCCTCTGTTACGCTCCGTGCCGACCAAACAATATCTGGTACAGCATTGAACATGTTGGCTCCAGCTTTTGGTTTGTTCTTTGCGAAAACAACATTAGATGGTGTTTCTCAAGTCTTGTTCAGCAATGAATTTAGAATTACAGCTGTTCCAGGTTTAAGTAGTATCCCAGTAATTGGTGATTTGTTCTTTAAAAATTGCTATGTCACTACTTTATTAGGTGTTATTATCCTTATAGGTTCATGGTTCATTATGTACAAAACAAGATTTGGGTTAAGAATTAGAGCTTGTGGTGAAAATCCATCTGCTGCCGATGCTGCTGGTATCAATGTTTATAGAACAAGATATATTTCCGTTATTATTTCTGGTATCTTAGGTGGTATTGGTGGTCTCATTTATGTTATTCCAATTGCCACTGAATTTGAAAGTGATGTAGCAGGTTATGGTTTCTTGGCAATGGCTGTTCTTATTTTTGGTAACTGGAAACCATGGCGCATTGCTGGTGCAGCATTCTTCTTTGGTTTAATGAAAACATTATCTTACTCATATACATCAATTGGATTCTTAAATGCTTTAAATATGCCTGGTGTTGTTTATAAGCTTATTCCTTATGTCGCAACATTAATAGTTTTGATTATTACATCTAAGGATTCTCAAGGGCCACGAGCCAGTGGTGTACCGTACGATAAATCATCGAGATAAAGGTCAAGATTTCTTGACCTTTTTTGTTTAACTTTGAAGAAATAAGAGTATAATAGGAGTATACAAAAAAGGAGGATTTACGTGAAATCAAGTTATCAGATGCAAGGATATACATTACATCTTATTCCCACAAAGAAGTTTAAGACCATTACTATTTCATTAAGGTTTCAAAATCTTTTAACAAAAGACAATACAACGCTTAGAACATTATTAACTTTTGTACTGATTGCAGCAACAAATAAATTTACGACAACAAAAGATTTAGCTTCTTATTTAGATGATAATTATGGTGCTAGATTATCAACAAATATTAATACGAAAGGAAAATCTCAAGTCATTAATATTAATACAAGTTTTGTTAATGATGTCTATTTACCAAATAAAGAAAATCTAGCAAAGAATATGATTAAACTTTTAAGTGATCTTTTTTTTGATCCTTATGTTAAAGATAATGCTTTTAATGAAGAAATTGTACAATTAAAGAAGACTGAATTAAAAGCCAGACTGCAGATGGATAAAGATGATAAGTTTACCTATTCATTAGATAAGTTATTTGACTATATGGGCAAAGATAGTGTATTAGGAATTCCTAATACAGGTTATGAAGATAAGATTGATGAAATTACTAGTGAACAATTATATCAATATTTTATTGATTGCATTAATAACGATAAGAAAGAAGTATATGTTGTGGGAGACATTGATGAGAATATCGTTGATTTATTTAATCAATATTTAAGATTTCCATATATTACTCATACCTATGAATCTTCATATATTTATGAAAATCATAAAGCAGAGGTATTAGAAATTATCGAAACTCAAGATATTACGCAATCAAAATTAAATATGGGTTATCGTATTGATATTGATTTTAATTCAAAATATCATTATGCTTTTACTGTTTTTAATGCCATATTTGGTGGATTTTCCCAATCCAGGTTATTTAAGGTTGTCAGAGAGGAAAATAGCTTATGTTATTATGTATCATCAAGCTATGATGCTTTTAATGGTATTATGATTGTTAATGCTGGCATCGAAGCTGATGATTATGAGAAAACAAAAATATTGATTCAACAACAATTAGATGATTTAAAATCAGGTCACATTGAAGATGAAGAAATCAATTTAGCAAAAATTATGCTTAAGAATTATTTAATTAAAACCACTGATGAAGCAGGCAGCATGATTTCTTTAGCATATAATCGTGATATAGTTGATAAAAAAGAAAGCAATGAAGAATATATAGATAAACTTATGCAAGTAAGTAAAGAAGATTTAATCAAGGTTTCACAAAATATTCAATTAGATACCATATTCTTCTTGACTGGAAAGGACTATTATGGAAATAATTAGAGATAAAAATCTACAAGAAAACTTATATTATGAACAAATGACAAATGGTTTAAAAGTTTATCTGCTGCCAAAACCAGGCTTTTCTAAAACCTATGGCTTATTTTCTACTAAGTTTGGTTCTATAGATACCACATTTGTACCATTAAACGAAGATAAAATAATTACTGTTCCAGATGGAGTGGCACATTTTCTTGAACATAAAATGTTTGAAATGAGTGATGGTGATGCAAGCGATAAATTTGCTGCGTTAGGAGCGAATACCAATGCTTTTACTTCATCAACTAGAACTGCTTATTTATTTAACACTACAAGTCATGAAAACGAATGTATTGAGTTATTATTAGATTTTGTACAAGATATTTATTTAACAGATGAAAATGTAGAAAAAGAAAAAGGAATTATTAATCAGGAAATTGGTATGTATGATGATGATCCTGATTGGCGTTGCTATTTTGGCAGTATTCAAAATCTTTATAATAATCATCCTGTTAAAATTGATATTGCTGGAACAGTAGAAACTGTTTTAACTATTAATAAAGAAATATTGGAAAAATGTTATCATACATTCTATCATCCTAATAATATGATGTTATTTGTGGTAGGTAATATTGATGCTTCTTCAACAATGAATCTTATTAGAGATAATCAAAATAAAAAACAATTTGATAAACCACAAAAAATTATTAGAAAAGAAATAATTGAGCCTAACCATGTTCCAATTAAAGAAAATACTTTGCATATGGATGTTATTATGCCAAAAATCATTGTATCAATAAAAGTAAATGATATTTTATATGATTCTAAATTAAAGTTAAAACGTGAATTAGCCATGAATGTCTTATTAGATTTATTATTTGCGAAAAGTTCTAACATCTATGAAACATGGAGCAGGGAGGGTATTATTAACGATAGTTTTTCTGCTAACTTTACCCAGGAAAGGGATTATTCATTTATTCAAATAGGTGGAGATAGTGAAAAACCTGATGAATTAAAGAATAAGATTTATAATCTTGTTGAAAATATGGACTCATATATTGTTAATGAAAAAGATTTTGAACGTGTGAAAAAGAAAAATATTGGACAATTGATAGGTATTTATAATTCTCCTGAAAGTATCGCTAGTATGTTTAGTCGTTATTATTTTGAAGGTAGTTTATTGTTTGATTTAATTCACACTTTAAATGATTTAACATTAGCAGATATTAATGAATGTAAAACATTATTTGACATAGAATATACAAGTTCGTTTTTTATAAAGTAAGGCTTGTTTCGGCATTGTTTTACAATGTGTGAAAATATGTGAATTTCAATATGCAAAAATAATACTGTTATAATCAGTATTATTTTTTATTAAAAATTTGCAAATATTTGCGATATGATATATAATATATTTGCGTACTATAAATAAATATGATTGCTTTGACAAACAAAAGCAATCAATAATGAAAGGAGAAAAATATGCGAATTAGTGAAATTAGTCAAGGATTAAAAGATAATCATTACTTACCATCGAAAGAAATTGTATATGCTATGTCTGGTGCTATTAATAATAACTATCCATTACTTATTGAAGGTGATCCTGGTGTCGGTAAAACGAGTTTGGCTATTGCTACAGCAAATATGTTAGATGTTCCGTTGCTGCGTGTTCAGTTTTACGATGGTTTAACAGCCGATAAAATATTATATGATTATGATTATCAGCGTCAATTATTAACTATTGAAGCTATGAAAAGTACTTTAGAAAAAGAATTCCAGGATAAAAGTATTAATGATGTATTGAATATAGCCAAAAATATTGATTTTTACGGCAAAGATTTCATTATTGCTAGACCAGTATTACGATCTATTATGTTACAAGAACGTTGTGTTCTTCTCTTAGATGAAGTAGATAAGGCTTCAGAAGAAGTAGAATATACTTTGCTTGAATTTTTAGATACTTATAGCATTAGTATTCCACAGTATAAAACAATATGTTGTGATAATGATAAAAAACCAATTGTTTTTTTAACATCTAATAATTATCGTTTAATGTCTGATGCTTTAAAGAGAAGATGTAATTTTTTATATATAAATGCTAAGACGAAAGAGGAAATGTTTGAAATCTTAAAAATGCAGGCACAAGTGTCTGATAAACTATGTTTAGGTGTCGCTAATTGCTTGTCTAAAATTCAAAAATTATCTTTAAATCAATCACCATCGATTTCTGAAGCTATTGATTGGGTACAATATATCAATGATAACTATGATACTACTAATATAAATGATTTGGATCATTCGATATGTGCATTACTAAAGAATAAAGTAGATCAGGATATTGTTTTAAGAATGAATATTGTTGATGAATTAAAAGATTATATAAACTAAAGGAGTGATTTTAATATGGTTATCGATTACATTGTTGAATTTACGACCTATTTAAATGCTCTTGATAAAGGCTTTAATATTACAACTATTAAGATAAATCGTTTTTTTGAAATGATGGCTGATGAAGAATTAGATTTTACTCATATGGAAGATGTTATTACGATAATGAAAATGGTATTTTGTACTAATCAATTTCAATATGATATTATTGAAGAATATTTTCAAAATTACTATCTAAATAAACAAAATTATGAACATCTTTCAATGTTGTTACATCAAAAGCAAATATACTTAGATAAACAGATAGAATTTACTCAAACTTATTATATACAAAAACAAAATCATCAAGATTCAATTAATCATTTAAAGCAGCTTTTAGACGAAGAATTTAGAAAAATAGTAAATGAAGTTTATGATCATCAGGAAGATTATATAAATATTACAAAACCTATAATAAATATTATGAAATTTTCTAAAAATGATAAGATTATTATCAATGAGATGATTGATAATAATGGTGAAATTAATCATATAACATTATCTGATGAGCAAAAAAGTCTTATGAAAGATATATTTATTGATTTTAATGAAAATGCTTTAAATATAGCAGATCCTCTTTTTGATAGTATAAAAGATAAACTCGTGAATGTAAGTGAAGAAGCATTGCTCAATGATGACTTAGCATTATTTGCTAAAATGGAAAAACTTTTTCAAATAATAGATAAACTTATCAAAAAGATCAATACACAAAAACGTCATGAGGCTAAAACACAACAACAAATAAACGACCAATTAGATCTTATTATTAAAGAAAAGCAAAAGATAGTTCAATTGTCATATGATAAAGAAATTGAATTTTATCATCATCAATTGATAGAATTAGAAAAACAACATCAATTCATCCAGGAAGAATTATTAAAAATAAATGAACAGATTGATAATACAAAACAATTGACAATGATGATTGAAAAGAATGAAAGTATATGTCATCGTGAATCATTTATAGATGGAAAAAATGCTGTTAAAGCAAATAATTATTGTATTGATGAATATACTCAAAAAATACTTGATAAGGACTTTAATGCATTATCTAAACAGGAAAAAAATGAGATCTACTATTTTATAAAGAAAAATATTATGTGCTTTAAAACCCGTATAACACGTCAAATTCATACCAGCAAAATGCAAAAAATTGATATTCAAACAACGATTCAAAATACTTTTAAAACAGGAGGATTACCACTAAGGCTCAATTATCAAAAACCAAAACCTAATAAAACAAACCTTATTTTAATTCTTGATGTTTCAGGATCGTGTAAAGAAGCATCACAAATGATGCTTACTTTTATGTATATTTTAAAATCAGTTTTTCCTAGAGGATGTCAGACATTTGCATTTGTTGATTCCTTATATGATATTTCCCATATTTTAGATGCTGCTGATATTGATACTGCTATTGAAAAAGCCTTAGCTATTATTCCCCGTCACGGTGTTTATTCTAATTATTTTATCTCCTTAAATAGCTTCTGGAATGAACACCGTAGTATTATAACATCCGATAGCATGGTGGTAGTTATGGGAGACGGCCGTAATAATCGTAATCCTACTGGTGAAAATATTGTAAAGAACATTGCCAGACGTGTTAAAAAGGCTTATTGGCTCAATACGGAATCAAAATATAAATGGAATCAAGCAGATTCTTTAGCATCACTTTATGGTAAATATTTTAAGATGTATGAAATATTAAATACAAATGATCTTATTCATTTCGTCCAATCCATATAAAGGAGACTATTATGGCTATAAAACAATACACGCTTACAAAATCTCTTAGAAATAGATATAAAACTATTATTTCTTTAGTAGAAGAAGAATTAAAAACAACAATAGTTGCTTTAAGATTGAGTAAAAAAGGCAACTATATTATTATCGGTGAATCAGAGGAAATATGTATTAGTAAAAAATATGTTGATCAAAATGTTAAAAGATTATTTAATATAATCATTGGTATTAAAACAAATAATTATCATATCAAACCAATTATTGAAACTATGCCACCTGTTGACATATCTTTAACACTTTCTATGAATTCGGATTTGAAGTGATTTTGTCAAGTAGACAATTTAAATAATTAAAATGATTTGCTAT
>JAJQEL010000088.1 GCA_021201655.1 Erysipelotrichaceae bacterium
ATAGCAAATCATTTTAATTATTTAAATTGTCTACTTGACAAAATCACTTCATAATTCTATTTTTCCTCATATATTCTTTTCCTTTCCTTATATTAAAGAAGAGGGCGATGGAACCCATCGTCCCTCAATCGTAAATTAACGCTTTAATAAATTCTTGCGTTTTCTATAAATAAATATTCCACATCCAGATACAAATAACAATGCAATCCATAAACTCATTTGAGTCATATCTCCTGTTTGAACAGTAGTTTCAACTGCTTCAGTTGTTGTATCATCAGAAGTAGTAGTATTTGTTGTTTCTACTGTTGTATCAGTTGATGAAGTATCATCTGATGAAGATGGATCAGTTGAAGTAGAAGTTTCTGTTTCCTCTAGAGTATTAGTAATAACAAAATCTTCACTGACGCTACCAGTAATAACTGATGTATATCCATCAATAGCTTCTTCGCCTACTGTATATTCAATTTCTTCTCCATCTGCATATTTTGGTAAGTCTTCAAAAGTATATGTCCAATTATTTTCATCAGATAAAGTGACAGTTTCTACTTCTTCACCATCAGCATATAATGTTACATTTACACCTGTAGGTCTATCAGCACTATCATTATCATCCCACTCTTTAGTAACTGTAATATCAACTAGAGCTGTATATGTATTAGTAAAGTTTACTGTTGTTTCTTCACTTTCACTTATTTCAATAGTTATTGATTGAATTTCTTCATCATCAATTGTTGTTGAAGTTATATAATTATCGATATCACTTGTTATTTCAGTTACTGTATAAGTTCCTGGAGCTAGTTTTAATGAATAACTTCCATTTTCAAAATCACTATATGAAATGGTTGCAGCTACTTCTTCTGACTCATCAGTTACGACAAAAGAAATATCTAATGTATCAATAGTATCAATATCATCACCCGCTATTTCTTTATTAATAGTTAGTGTACCTTTATAAACATAATCCAATTGAGTTGCAGTGTAGTTATATCCAATAGCAACACCACCATCTAAAACATTGCCATCCTCATCAGTTCCACCACCAGTCCAAGTTAATGTACTGTATGTTTTATCTTCTGAAACTGCAACAGCATCATCAATGGCATCTTGTTGAGTATAAGTTGTGTATCCTTCTATTGCTCCTGCAGAAGATGTCCAAACTGCATATGCAACATCATCTGGTAATACTGTCATGACTGTTGTAGAAGATGGTAAATAGTAATATGGATTACTTAAGCTTTCATTCGTCCAACTATAATCCACTGTTTCCTGATAAATATAACCATGGTCATAAGTATTATTATTCAAGAACTGTTCTATATCAGTTTCACAATTTTGCAAACCGAAACCTGTATATGTTAATGAATTATTAGAAAAATCTGTAAGTTTCGTTGCTGCTACACAACTAGCAAGTAGACTATCACTAGTACCTGTTAATTCATTATTTGTAATAGACAAGGTTACAGCATCCGCGTCTGATGTGTGGAATAAAAACATACAGTCATGTACATTGTTATTATCAAAATATAAGCTCGATACTGTACCACCATATACACCAAAATTAGATACGAAACTATAACCTTCGAATTCGTTATTTGATACAATAATATTGTTATTGGTATATATAATGTTTCTATAATCACCAGGATCTGTAACATATGCACTTCCTGCATCTATAGTGGTTTGCGATACTATTCTATTGGAGTTTGTAAGGCCAGCATCGCCTTTAATAACAATTGCGCTGTCAGTACTATAATAAGACCATTTCTGATTAAAATTCCCTATAAAATGAATCCCTTCAATTGTTATATTATTTCCATTAAGGATAAATTTACCATTAAGGACACCTTCTTCGCACCCATTAAATGTTATATTACTCATAGGAACAACATATGTACAACTAGAACTTGTAGATACTTTCCACTGAGCATCAGTGAAAGATTTAGTAACATCTACATCCTCTTGATGAGTACCAGTAAATCTTATTTCTGCAGATTCATACCCATAGTTGATATTTGCTGAAGTATATCCATATTTTGTTGCACTATCAGCTTGATCTGTAACTTCATAAGTTACTAGAGTTTTCAAATAATCAACAGCATCTTGAATAGTACTGTAGGTTGAATATAATGTACCGTCAATTATTAATTGAACATCATCTGTGTCAGTTGTTTCCTCTGCATTAGTAGTTGTTATTCCAGTAAACAATGAGAACATAAGAACAAATGAAAGCATTATCGATATAATCTTATTTTTCTTCATATTAAATTCCTTTCAAAATATTAAAAGATGAGGAACGATGAGTTCCATCGTCCCTCAATCATAAATTAACGCTTTAATAAATTCTTGCGTTTTCTATAAATGAATAATCCACAGCCAGATACAAATAATAGGGCAATCCATAAACTCATTTGAGTCATGTCTCCTGTTTGAACAGTTTCACTAGTACTTGTATCAGTAGTAGTTGTAGAAGTTGTTTCAGTAGTTGTTGTAGTTTCACTAGGTGTAGAATCATCTGGAGTAGTTGGATCGGTAGTTTCTGTAGGTGTATGTGTATTAGTAATAACAAAACCTTCACTCATGTTACCAGTTATTTCAGATGTGTATCCATCAACGCTAACTTCTTCAACACTATATTCAATAGCCACACCATTACTATAAACATCTAAATCTGTAAAGCTAGCTTCCCAGTTATTATCAGCATTAAGAGTTATAGTTTGGTCAGTTGTTTCACCATCTTTAATCAATACTACAGTAATACTATCAGGACGAATACCATCTTGATCATCAGTATCATCCCAAGTCTTAACTACTGTTATACTTGTCTTTTCAGGTGTATAAGAGTTAGTAATGTCATAACCATCATAAGTAGTAGAGTAATTCTCAACAGCGTCTTCAGTAACTGTATAAACAATTTCTTTACCATTAGAATATTTTGCTAATTCTGTAAAACTATAAGACCAATTATCATCAGCGGTAACAGTTTGACTGTCGACTTCTTCTCCATTAGCTAATAAGCGTACTGTAATACTTTCAGGACGTTTACCATCTTGATCATCAGCATCATCCCAAGTTTTAGTGCCTGAAACATTTATTGTTTCATAATTGTTTTCAAATGTCACATTAGTATCTTCAGTAGTCAAAGTTCCTGATACAGAAGATTCTGCAATTGCATCTTCATCATTGATTGTATATGTAACATCCAATGCTTCTTGATTATCAATTTCTTCTATTGTATAAGACATTCCCGCACCTAATGTTAAAGTTAGGCTTTCATCAGCTGCAAGCGTTACTTTAGCAATTCCATTTTCAAATTCAATGTTTACAGAATTTCCTTCATTATCAGTACCTACAATAGTTCCTGTGTAAGCTTCATCTTGATAAGATAAACTGATTTGAAAAGTGAATTCTTTAGCTGACGTTTCACCTTTTACTGTTTTTGAAAGTGTCAAATCTGTTTTTGGTAAGTTTGCTATAGTAATATTAAATTCTGTTGTTGCTGCATTATCATCTTCATCATCTATTTCATCATAGGATACGATAGAGAAATAATCATCAGATAATTCTTCAACTGTATAAGTATAAGTCGTACTCGTTTGTGTTTCAGAATCATAATAAGAGTCATATTTTGGAAGATCAGTAACAGTGATTGAATAGTCATTTTCAGCAGTAAGTATTAAAGTGCCTAGATCAGCAGTTACACCTTTACTATCAGTAGCATAAAGTTCTACATCTATAGATTCAGGTATGCTTTCTTCATCAAAATAATCGCTCCAATCTTTCTCAATATTCAATGTCACAGTTCCATCATCACGACCTATAATAAGGTTACCATTAACAGCGATGGCTGCACCAGTACGAATAGCACTATTACCAGTGATATATGTTGTAACACGATCTAATCCAGTGATTTCAGTTGCTGTTGATCTAAATGCAAGTCCAGTTTGTCCATTGCGATTTTGTGTCAAATCAGTTACATCAACTGTATTACCAGAACGATCAACCCAATTATATGCACCGCCACCGAGCATTACAGGAGTTAATGTGAAATTTTCTTGATATATATCAGAATATAAGGTTATATCTCTATATTGCCAAGCATGATTGTCGTGAATGACTGCGCCATCTGTTACATTAATTTCTATATTGCTAGTATTACATGCAGCTATAACTCCATCATAAAAGTCATTAGACGTTGAACTACTTTGAACATGGTTATTATCAGTGATTTCTACATTATAAAGATACAATGTACCATAACCGAAACTTCCTGAGCTATCATTAACATAAATAGCACCACCACCATAAGAAGTTTCATTAGCAGCTGAATCCGTTATTTGTTGATTATCAGAAATATATCCAGCATAGATATATGCAGTTGCACCAGACCAAACAGAGAGTCCTCCACCTCGTTCATATGCAGTATTAGAATCGATATATCCACCATTCATATATAATGTTGAATTACCGTAAAGGAAGATACCTCCACCTGTATCAGCAGTATTGTTGGAGATTGTGCCTCCATTTAAATACATAATTGCTTTTTTACTATCATCATTTGCAACTAAAGCAATTCCACCACCCCAGTTCCAGTGTTTCCAGTAATAGTTCCACCGTTCATTGTTAATGTTCCATTAACTACTGTAACAGCTGCTTCAGTTTCACTTATTGCTCCACTAGTATTGTTGATATTGTTTTGAATCACAGTACCATCATTGATTATTAGTTTTGCATCGTTTCCATTTACTTGTACTAGCGAAGATGTAACTGTGATATTTTGTCCATCAATAGTAATGTCAGAGAGTGTTAAATTGCCATTATCACCAACAGTTACAAGAACACCAGTGAAAGTAGGGAATCTCATAAGACTTACTTCACCTGCTGTATCAGTTAAATCATCAAGGTTCCATTCTTCTGTATCGGTAACAGTAATAGTGTTAATTACATAAATACCATCACATTCTTCTTCTGCCGTTAATGCTTCTTCTAGAAGCTCTTTTGCTTTTGCAAATGTCTTTACAGGTTTGTTGTAAGTTCCGTTACCTGTTTCATCGTTTCCATCTACACCATCAACAAAAATACCATTCAATTCTGTGGTAATTGCTGCCACTATGCTGCCGTCGTCATCTTGGTATACAGTAACAAGAATATTTGTACCAGAAATAGTAATAACATTAACCAATGCTTCAGCAATTTCTTCATCATCAGCTGGTTCTACTAAAGTTACAATATCTGATATATCACTATAATCGTTCAAATCATTCAAAACATCATTATCAAGTACAATGGTGAGTGATTTAGGATTAAATTCATTAGAAGCAGTTATTACTGCATCTGTTGCTAATTTAACTTTACCAATTTCAATATTACCCATTATATTCAATGATGTTCCCTGGTCATCAATACCATTTACGCTACCAGTACCATTCAGTGTTAATGAAGCGCCTGATGAAATCGTGATTGCATAACTTGCGGATTTATTATTTATTGTACATCCATTCAAATCGATAGTGATATTTTCACCTTCAGGAATTATCACATCTTCAGTGATTGTATAACCACTATCCTCTCCAGCAATCAATGTAATAGTAACATCATCATCCATTTCCGTTGCTGCTTCAATAGCAGCAGTAATAGTTTCATACTGAGTTGGATTTCCATCGATAGTAATTTCAGCTACATAACTAAGTTCACGGGCAGTAAAATAAAATGTTGTTGCACTTTCATTAGAAAGTGTCGTTTTACTAAGCACACTATCAAGTGTTAATCCGTTTATAACATCTATCCAAAGGCAATTATCAAATGAAACATTTCCATCACTCATTGATGAAGCTTGTAATACTGAAACATTAAAATTACTAGCAGTCACAACTGATTTTGTCACTAACCAATCATTAGCTGCATACCCGTCCGTTGAAGCATTTCCGTATAAAGCACCACTAGTCATATTTATTGGACCAGAAACTCCACCAGCAGTAACACCTGTATTGTTTGTTATAACAGTATCGGTTAAAACAGCATTAGCATAAAAAGTAGTAGCAGTTGAATATCTTTCAACATATAAACCACCTATTGTTCCACCTATATTATTGCTAATTAAACATGAATTAAAATTATAGCTATATACCTTTTGTGATGTAGAGCCAAGAGAAGGATTAGATGTATAAGTATGAACTCCACCAACACCTGAACTACTAGTATTTCCTGTGATTTCACAGTTAGTTGCCGTAAACCATGAGGCATAAATACCTAATCCACCAGTCAATTCTGTGAGTGAAGAATTGTTACTAATCTCTACATTAGTTAACGTAACAGTATATCCTGCAGAAGTCCTATTACCAATAATAGTGAGACCGGCAGCATAATAATAAGATTGAGCAGAAGTCTGAGTTCCAGTCACTGTATTATCACTAATTTTAAGATACGACATTGATACTGTATATGAACTGCTAATATAGGCACCACCACCACCTTTGGCTGCTGAATTTCCAGAAATTATGACAAGATTGCTTTCAGTTCCTATAATAGTAATTTCACCACTTGCATATAATCCACCACCTAGGTTACCTGATGTATTATTAGTTATTGATCCACCTGTTATGCTCTTTGTACCACTTACATATAATCCGCCACCACTCGATGCTGCACTATTTTCAGATATAATACCACCTAACAATTCAAATGAACCATTACTCCAAACACCGCCACCAGTTGATGTTGCGTTATTTCCAGAAATAGTTCCCTCTGATATCATTAATGAGCCGTTATTGTAAATACCTCCACCATTTGTTGCAGATCCACCTGTGATTGTACCACTGTTATCTCCACTACTATCTTTGATAGTCAATGTACCACTATTAGTAACAACACTTCCAGTACCTGTACCAGTCAAAGTATTTCCATTTAAATCTAATATAATACTCTGACTACTGCTAATAGTAATATCTTCAGTAGAATTAGCAACCATAGTAATTGTTGTTTCAGTACTATCAGTAACAGCAGCAATTGCTTCAGTTACACTTGCATATGTTGTTTCACCAATTTGAGCAACTGCATCTGTTGTTTCATCTTCAGCTGTTAATGAAATACCATCATCAGTAGAAGCTGTTGAAATACTACTATTAAATGAAGCAGCACTTACTGTTACAGTTGCTTCATCAGTAGTAATTACTTCATCGTCAGTATCATCAACAGTATCTGTAGATTCATCAGTTTCGTCAACAGTTGTTGTATCATCTGTTTGTGTTGATTCATCTTCAGATACATCTTCAGTTTCATCAGTTGTAGTATCAACTGTTATCTCGTCATCTGTTTCTTCTACTGTTTCAACTTCACTTATGGTGTCTTCAGAAGTATTTATATTTTCTTCAGCGTAAGTAACATTTGAACATAAAGAGAACATTAATAATAATGATAGCAGTATGGCTACAACTCTTTTTTTCTTTTTCATTTTCTCTCCTTTCCCAACTGTCAAAAAAGTGTTTTGACAGTGTGTTTCTACGAATAATTATATAAAAAATATATTGGTAAATCAACGTTTTTATGTAAAAAACATTAAATTCTGTGAAAATCCTAAGTAATAATTGCAATGCATAAAAAAAGCAAGTTTTATAACAAAACTTGCTTTTTCCATTTCATAGTAAGATATATTAAATCTTTGATTTAACGAAGGTTCATAGTATAAGAATTTTTAATACGTATTTTGATACTCTTATATTTTTCTTGTATTTAATAAGGAAACTTCCTTAGTTCATTTTAATGGTATTGTTGCTCCAATTTTATATAGTCAATCATACCTTTATTAAAACAATAAATGATAAAATTTCCAGTATTCGTTTCTATTTCTTCATTAAAATTAATGACTATGTCAGCATTTGAAATACTTCTAATATGAATATAGATGTTAAATCATTTGAAAATATATTATAAGGATAAGAGTTAAATTAAAAATCAAAATATTGTCTATTTTTTTGATACAAAAGTTCTTTTATAAAAATAATGATAAAATCATCAAGATTGATGAGGGAGTTTTTATGTTTGGGAATTTAAAAGATATATTTTTAAGAGATATCTCTTGTTGTGATTTTAAAAGATCTTTATATAGAATTGCATTATGTGTATTTGTTTTTGGATTAATATTTCATATAACTATTAATAATACATTTGCTGATATATCCTTAACACTTGATAAAGATGAAGTAACAATGGAAGTAGGGGAAACAATTACATTAGAAGCAACAATAGAACCTGGTGATGTTGATGTATCATTTGTATGGGCATCGAAAGATGAAGATATAGCCATTGTTAATTATAATGGTGAAGTCACTGCCATAGATGAAGGAACAACAATTATCACAGTATCTAATAGTTATGGTGTTGAAGCGTCATGTATAGTTAATGTGGTTGAATCAAGAAATTATTCATATTATATGTATGTTATTATTGCAGTTGCACTATTAACAGGTTTTATCGTATTTTATAATAATCACGAGAGGGACTAATGATGGTTGAATTTATAACCATTTGTTTGTATAATAGACATACAATTGAATGACAGTGAGCCATAATACTTGATTGGAAGGAAAGGAACTGATTAGATATGAACATACAAATAATTTATCATTCGCAAGGTGGCAATACAAAGAAGGTAGCGGAAGCAATTGCACAGGAACTAAATGTAACGGCTATACCTATCGACCAGTCACGAGATATTTTTGGAGAAACCATTGACCTTTTGCTGATTGGAGATGGAATGTATTTTGGTGGCATGTCTAATGATATGAAAAAGTTCATTGATACGCTAAGTCCACAGAATATTAAAAAGGCCGCAGTATTTTCTACTTCTGGCGGCTCATGGCCAATGGGGCCTGACGGATTAAAAAAGCGTCTTCAAAAACAGGGTATTTCCGTAGAAGAGGAATCTTTCAGATGCCACGGCAGTGCCTTTGGTGTCGCATTCCCATCACACCCAAATGAAAATGATTTGAATAATGCTCGCAAGTTTGCTCGCATTGTGATGGAAAAAATCTAAAAATTTTAAATAGTCTCCTGACATTGTGGTCGGGAGTTTTTATATCATATACTTTATTATCAACTACAGCAAGCCCAGTAAGTAACTCTGATATATAATATTTACCAGCATTAGATGCATACATAGCCATTAAATAAAAATATAACATGATTAAAAGTATTCAAAAAATGAACATGAAAATAGAAGACTTACATCTAATAAAAGTCTTCTATTTCTCTTTTTAGCATCTCTATTTGCACCACCAAAACATACCCTTTATATCAGTGACATTGTTTGTATTGAAACAACCATTAAAATTAATTTCTATGCAACTTTCAAAATAAATAAATATCATACATTTCATCATCTTGTAAATAACCAGCATATAATGTAACACGGTCATCTTCATTTTAAGAAATACATAGGAATCCTGCCGATAATAATTTCATTAATTTTTTATACTTTACAATATATAATATTAAGAAAAAGAATTTTTATAAATCGATAATATTATATTTTAAATTATTTTCTTTAGCATATTTTAAGCCATAAGAATTTGGATAAACACTTAAAATAAGCTTTGGACACCCAATAAAAGCATCATTTCCGATACTTGTAACACTACGAGGTATAACCACGCTTTCTAAATTACCACAACTTTCAAAAACTTTATCTCCTATTGTTGTCACAGATTCGCTAATGACGATTTCTTTTAGCTTCTCACAAAAAGCAAATGCAGTAGTATCTATAGTAACAAGATTATTAGGAAGTTCAATACTTCTTAAACTATTACAAAATGAAAAACTAGCTTCACCTAAGCATTTTAAATTCTTTGGTAAAATAACAACTACTAAGTTATCACATTTTGCAAAAGCACCCATATCTATATTAGTGATAGTATCAGGTATAGAAATGGTCTTTAAATCACTACGTTTATAAAAGACTAATTTGCCAATACTAGTTACTTTCTGTCCATTTATTTCACTAGGTATTTTATTTTCAGTAAAGCCATACTTAATTTCAACCAATGGCTCATCTGCAAAAACAGGAGATGTTTTTGTAGTTGTATTCTTTTGAGAATTATCAATAATTTGATATTTTATGTAATTTTTCTTAGCATATTCTAATGCATAGGAATGATCATATACCTGAAAAATAACATCATCACTAGCAGTAAAAGCATTATTGGCTATACTATTAACACTTTTTGGCATAAGCACTTTATGCAATTCGCTGCATTGTGCAAAAGCATAATCTTCAATGTTTTTAACACCTTCGCCGATAATAACCTCTTTTAAATGGAAACATTGCATAAATGCGTTTTCACCAATACTTCTAACTTTACTAGGAATAGTTATATTTTCTAAAGCGGTGCATTGAAAGAAAGTCCCTTCATGAATACATGTTATAGAATCAGGCAGGATGACTTCTTTTAGATTTTCACAACAAGCGAAAGCCATCTTACCGATATTTTTAATAGTATTAGGAATTATTATCTTTGTTAAATCGTTATTTTTAGAATAAGCAATATCACGAAGACTTGTAGCCTTTCTTCCTTGTATCTGCTCAGGAATTTCTTTATATGTTCTAGCGCGTTGAATTTCTATGGTACCATCATCCAGGATTTGGATTAATGGATCATCTTCAGAAATATTATCCCCATTACTACAATGATATTTCAAATGATGCTTTTTGGCAAATTCGAGTGCATATGACTCTCTGTATGATTCAATGACAACCTGTTCACTGGCATAAAAAGCTGATACATGAATATATGCAACACTTTGTGGTATAAATATAGTTTCCAATTGACTACAATAAGCAAAAGCATATTCATCTATTTCCTTAACCCCTTCACAGATAATAACTTTCTTTAAAGAAGTGCAATTGAAAAACGCACCATAACTAATCTTTTTAACATTTTTAGGAATAGTTATTTCTTTTAAACCTATACATTGGTAAAAAACTGCTTGATTTAGTTGTACTAAAGAATCTGGTAAAGTAACACTAGTTAAATTTGAACAAGAAGAAAAAGCTGATTCACCAATATATGTAACAGTATCAGGAATCTTAATACTTGTTAGATTAGAATGATTATAGAAAAGCTTATCACTAAGACGTGTTACTATCTTGCCATTAACTTTACTAGGAATAACAGCATCATTTCCACCAACATATGTTTTCATTTCCATTGTGCCATCATTTAAAGCAATAAACTTTGAATCCGTATAATCATGATTTTCATCATCTAAGATCTTATATTTTAATTTATTTTCTATTACATATTCCATGGCATAAGAATGATTGTACACTACAAATACAGCTTTATTGCAATCTTCAAAAGCGCCCTTGCCAATACTTGTAATACTTTTGGGCAAATAGACAGTCTCTAATTCATAGCATAATATAAATGCCATATCCGCTATCTTTTTAACACCATCATTAATGACAACCTCTTTTAAATTCGAACAATCTTGAAAGGTAGCATATTCAATATTTGTTATATTTTTAGGAATAGTGATCTTTTTAAGAGCAGAACATTGAAAGAAAGCCTCAGCTTTTATTTGTGTTAAATTTTCGGGTAAATTAATATTAGTTAAATGATCACAAAAAGCAAAGGTCATCTCCCCAATACTTGTAATCGTATCAGGAATTTCGATGGATACTATCTCATTCTTTTTAAAAAATAGCTGATCATCAAGACTTGTAACAATCTTATCATTGACCTCTCTAGGAATAGTTACATTGGTATCAGATCCATGATATGCCTTTACTTGGATTGTTCCATCACTTAAGTTTTCAAATTCAAAATCATCATATTCATCTTTAACATCATTCTTCGTACTTTGTATATTTTCGTCATTTTCATTCGTTATATTTTTAGCAACACTATCATTTTTATGACTATCGTTATGAGAATCAAAAAATTCATAATCGAAACCATTATCTATCGCATATTCTAAAGCATAAGAATCCTTCATAACTGTAAGAACGACATCATCACAACCTGCAAATGCCGATATATCAATATCTGTAACACTTGCAGGTATATAAATATGCTGTAAATTAGTACATGTATCAAAGGCTGAAAAGCCTATACTAGTTAAACCTTCAGGTAAAAGAATTGTGCTTAGATTTAGACATGAGCAAAAAGCTGAAAAACCAATACTCTGTAAATGGGCAGGCATTGAAACTTCTTTTAATTGAGAACAATTATAGAAAGCATCAGCTTCTATTCTTGTTACAGTATCAGCTATATCGATTTTTTCTAACCAATCAGATTCTTCAAAGGCAGCTT
The DNA here is from genome assembly GCA_021201655.1 of Erysipelotrichaceae bacterium. Lineage (GTDB taxonomy): Bacteria > Bacillota_I > Bacilli_A > Erysipelotrichales > Coprobacillaceae > JAJQDJ01. Next base: position 12,306 of record JAJQEL010000088.1, read on the forward strand.
CTAAAATACTAGTGACTTGATAACCATCAATATTATCAGGAATTTTCAAATAACTTGTTTGGCCAGTGTATTTCTTAATGCCTATTGTGCCATCAGCTAAAATTTTATATTGAAATTCATTCATAACAAATTCGTCCTTTCTATCATTAAGAAGTTATTCTATTCAAAAAACTTTTTATTATTCACAGGTTTTTTATTAATATCTTCATATATATTTTCTTTAACTTTTAATGATTGATCTAATGCTTGTAAAATAGATTCTCTAAAACTTGCAAAATATGAATTGTTTTTTATATTTAAAGCATATTCTTTTACTTTATCATAATCTATATTTCTCTCAGGTGTAAATAATGTTAATATCGTTATATGTAAGGTTTTACCATATATTTCATATGTAAATAATATCGTTGTGTATTGATATGCTTTATTAGTAAAACCGAAACACATACATTCCTTGTAAAGGGTATTATCATTATTAATAGCTTTAGCTGGCTTTTTCATATACCAAACTTCACCATTATAATTGATAACCATTTCTCTTAGTTTATCATAAATAAGCTCAGCATTAACATTTTGATTTCGATTTAAAGGATAATCCTTTGTCCATGTATTTCTTAGCAATGAATAACGTAAATCACGATTTTCAAAAGATAATTGTCTAAAGAATAAATCAAGCTTTTTTTTCATTCCAATCAACAGCAGACCTATCAAAATAGAAATAATAATCATGTGGTACCTTGTAGACATCCATTGGTGTTGTTCCACCACTTTCTAAAAAATTTAGTCTTTTCTCTTCATAAGATGTTAATACAATACCCATCTTAACCATTTTACGTAAAACGTCTCGTTCAAGATTATATAATTTAAGCCATGCAAATCCAGATGCCAAGCCATGGCATTGATTATCAAATCCCTGACTATGCATTTCGTCTATCCATTGACTTATAAAATTCCATTCGAGCTTAATAACATTTTCTCCACCCATTTGATTCTTTATATAACAATCAGCTATAAGCGTTTCTACGTTCATGCCTATTTTACGATGAGAAAAATCTGGGTAACTAAATTTGTAATAATAAAAATCAATATTTTGAGTGATTTCTTCAGGCTCTTTAAAATTAACATATTTCATATATGTTTCTTTGACTTGATTATATTTAGCAGAATTAGGTTGTTTCTTAGCGTAATACCACAAACATTCGGCTATTTGATATATTAAATCAGGTGTATAAAAACTAGACATTTTAGTAATAGAAATATCTGGCTTTTTTGATTCTTCTAGTCTATTAAGAACACTATTATAAATCTCATCGATTTTTGAATCGTAATTTTTTAAAACCTGAACATCATCAAAAATAAGGGAAAAATGGCCATAACTTTCTTGTTTGATATATATAAAAGGCTCAATGCATTGATTATAGTATTTTGTTAAAGAATTGATAGATTCATCATATCTTTTATTATTATAACAAATCCATTTATAAAGTTTTAAAGCATATACAGAATTCTTAGTATGATATGTCCCAGGATCCTCTACTAAATGCTTGAAAACGAGATTATATAATTGAATTTTATAATGTTCAACTATTTCATTATATTTTTCATCATATTGTTGTTTATCCCTATCAGTTAATTTAACCAATCTTTCGCGACGATCCACAATGATAGGATATTTTCTACATTCTTCTAAATATGAGAGATTACCGTCTTCGAAAAAATTCTCAAGCTGGTAATAATAGTTTTCAAGCTCTTTGAAAGCATTACTTAAACTTCCTTCCCATCTGTTAAATGCCCCTTTTTTTGCCTCTACGATATCTGTATCTGAACTAGTTGTAAAAAACCCCATATATTATCATCTCCCTAGCTATATTTTTTAATCTTCAAAAATTCTTTCATACTATTAAATCTTCTATTTTAATCTTTTTATCAACAGATTCTTTTAAAGCAGCAATATATTCCTGTTGATTACAAGAAAAATCTGTTATTTTTGGAATATAGTCAAATAACTCATAATATTGTTTATTATAAGGTTTAATAAATGCTGCAAATTCTTTATTTGTCATGTTTATCACCTATTATTTTTAAAAATCTTGTTGTTGTATTAGGAAACCAGCGATTGATAAAGCTTATAGCTTCCGTATCATTTTCACTATATATACCCATTAAATTCGCAAAAACCTCTAAATTAAGAGCCTTGCTAGAACTTATCCAATAATCATTATTATGACCATAAAAAGGATTGCCTTCAAAATAGTAAATATCTTTTAGTTGTTCATCATTTAAAACATACCTGATAAAATATCAGAAACATATCGATTATCAATGACTGTTGGATTCTTAAGATCACTTAGCATATTTTGATAGTTTTCTAGACCACTTTCACTATTAAAATCAAACCATTGCTTATCATCATTTAAGGCATATTCAAAATTTTCACTAAGCGAAACGTCACCTAATTCATCATCAATATAATGTCCAAATTCATGATGAAAACTCATAGCATATTCATCATTGTCTTTTAGATCATTCATATAAATGGTATGATTTTCATGTGAATAGTATGAATTTTTCGTCATCTTACGACCTTTGCTGTCAAGTGTTATGGGTGACATATCAACATGGCAATGGCTGCCATATTCATGTATTAGTGATTTAATATTATCACTGGCTTTATCATAGCTTTCATAAACACTATGGCGACGCTTTTCAGGTATAAATTTAAAATTATTAATCGATATTTCTTTAATAGGTATATCTTCATTTCAAATATTTTGTAACTCGCTAGAAAGATCCATTAATTCTTTTTCAACATCATTGAGTTCCAGGTTGGTTTCATCCAACTTTTCATGGTTTTCGTCTAATTCTGTCATAGCACCATCTAATTTATCGCCAATACCAAATTTGTCCAAAATACCTTTTGTTGACTCAAGTTTTGATTTTTGCTCATCATTTTCTATTAAATTATCATCAACTTCTTGTTTCATATCTTCTATTTGTTCGAGATCATTATTCATTTCTGATGATATTTCTTTGGCTTTTTCACTATTTTCTTCAATGGCCTCATTGATAAATTCCATCACGAGACGTTGTGTTTCTTCATCAAGCTCTGATCCTTGGATGTCTGTTCCAGCATTTAATAAAGCTTGCTTGCTTTCTTTGGCTTTTTCTAATTCTTCTTGTTTACCTTCAAGGTTTCCTTTAACATCACTTATTTTCTTTTTTGTATCTTCTAAATTAAATTTTCCCATTATTTTTTCTCCTGTTTATACTTTATAATATTTATAGACAATTTTATTTAACTCTTTTGTGAGTAAATCACTTTTTTCATTAATTATATTTGTTAGAGCATCAATTCTCTTTCTACTAACATATCTTCTAGAAATTTGTGAGCATTCTGATAAATATTGATTTTCTAACATTTTTATAAACTTTATCTGTTCGCCATATGATTTTAAAAGATTATCAAAATCTGCTTTTTTAATTTTGGTAAAATCATATTTCTTTAAGCCGCGAATCAATTCAACATTTTTCATTAATAATTCATTATATCGCTCTTTGATATTTTCAAATTTTCTAACTTCTTCACGACGACATAAATCAACAAAGCCAGGTTTTCGCATCATATAACGATATAATTCATCATCTGATGGTGTACTTATACCATGCTCTTCTACTAAACTGACACGCATTTCAAATGGCCTTAATAGTTTTTCGTAGGATAATAGGGCCTGACCACTCATATAAGTTGCCATATTTTCCATCTGCAGGCCACTTGCAGACATGGTACTACCAACTAATTCACGATCATCTACAGCTGTTAAACGATGAACCAATTTGATATTGGTGTTTTTAATGACTTCTGGAGCCATCGCCGTTGGTAATTGATCAGCAATGATAATGCCTTCTCTTAATGCTCTCACTTCAGCAAGCATTTTAACAATAAAGGCAGTGGCTGCAATCTTTGGATTGGAATCCATACCATCTTCAACTGTTGCCTTTGGAGCTATGAGATTATGTGCTTCTTCAATAAATATAACATGTCTGACAACTTTATCTGGATCAGCTAATGGATTGACTTTAATGGTTTCTCTTATCAATGTACATAACAATAAAGTAACAAAGTTAGCGGGACCTTCTCCTAGTGCTTCTAATTCAATAATGATAGGATAATTAAGCCATTCTTCAGGTGATAGCATGGATTTTTTTACATCAAATATTTCTTTCATTTCACGTCTTAATAAGCTACCAATACGCATTTCCAGGACAGATCTAATGTTTCCTTTGATTTCACTATCATAATTGGTTGTTAGTAATTCTTTTTCAAATTGTGTATATAATTCAGATAATATAGGATATTCCTTTTCTCCTGTATTAACATCCTTAACATTCCAGCCATGAGCCTCATAGATTGCTTGAATAGCTCTATCTAAGATAAATGGTGCTGGTGGCGCAATCGGGAATGCTCCTTCAAATACTGTACATAGCTTAGAAATATGTTCAGATAATGTTAAGCCAATTGGAAATTCAAAAGGGTTTATTCGTAAAGGAAATTTTGTATTTGCGGAAGGTGAGAATATCAATAATTCAGGAATATCAAATAGAGCGAGTTCGCGATATTCTCTTTTAGCTGGTTCAAAAACTAAAAACGGAATATGAATTTCTCTTTTATTACCATTATTATCAACTCTTTGATAATGCCATAAGCTATTCGCTAAATGTAGCATTGTATTGGTTTTTCCTGAGCCTGGGACACCACATACAAACATATGCTTAGGAAAAACCTTTTCATCAATCACAACATCATATCCTAAGGTATCTTTACCTAAAACAATGCCGTTTTTATCCAAGACTGCAGAGGTTTCTTTGGGTAACTCTATATTTTCACCATCATATAAGGCTGGTAAGCGGGAAAAAGCAGCAATTTCTTCAGCAGTATATGTTGATGTCCATTTTTTTAAAGAATTTGGAGAACCATCAACAGTAAAAGTAAATTGACGATTATTTATATCTGATAAAACAGATATATAACCTTTATCTATTTGGGTTGAATATTTTCCTGTGGTTAATGATTCAGTGGCTACACTATCTAAAAGGATTTCTGTATATTGAGGATTATCAGAGAAAGTCCACATACGTCCTCTAAATACAACTGATGAATCAACCTTTTTAATCCATTCTTCATATTGTTTTAAGGTTTCATCAGCATTAGGATCTTTCTTATTTTCCTGATAACGTGATAAATCACTGAGACCTTTTTCTTTATAATTGATATTTCTTAAATATTTCAATGGGTTTTCAAAGCTTGCGTGGATTTCTTCATCTAAGTCTTTTTCAGCATATAAGTCAACTCTATAACAGCATCTCTCGTTAAAAGATTCCATAATATTAAACATATTAAATAATCGTGCGTCTTCATTTACTTCCCAGTTAGGGACAACATAAAATAGTTTTTCTTCATCATTGATAACAGCCTGTAATTCTCTTTCATACTTAAAAAGTATAGCTGAAGAATTATATTGATTAGTAAAGCAAGCATTATCATCAATCTCTGACATAAAATAATAACGATTTAAACTAGAAGCAAGAACAACTTTTTTGATGATATCAATATAACTACTATGATTATCTATATTCGAAAAAGTCAAAAAGATCTTTAATCGTTGTCCTGCCAATTCTGTTGGCTCATACATAAAAAATATATGAATACCAATATTTCCTAATAAAGCTATTTTTTGTAAAGACTTTATAAATTGTGTTTGTGATTCTAAAAGTCCATCAATACCCGATTCGGCAAAAACTTGATACTTACTCAATGTCAAATCTGGTATCTTATCAATTTGATATATCAGCATGAAATCTCCTCCCATTCCTTTTATTTTGATTATACACCATAATTAAGATAAATGTGTTAAGAAAGTGAACAAAAATTATATTAAGTTTTATCTCAAAAAGTCATATCAATCAATGAACTCAAAAATACAGCACATACTTTCTTTGCTTCTAAAGAAGTATGGAAAACAATAAATATTAATTTTATAAAGCTTAAAGGACATAATGTTGATTATGCCCTTTATTTCTCTTTCTTAAAATTTATAAAACTGTCTTCATCAAAATCTTTCCAACTGTTTAAATAAATATCAGATTCACTTTCTAGTAATGACTCGTTTTCGATAGCCTCAAATATACCAACAACATTCATCCCAACTTTTGAAGCACGCCTTGCATGAATAAATTTTTTATCGAACACCCAGCAGTTTTTCGCTAAGGTAGCAAGTCTCATTGTAACTTCACGGTAAAATGCTTCATTTGTCTTATTGATATGCAAATCATCCTCTAAAAACATGCCATCAAAATAATCCATAATTCCAAGCCTTATAAAACATGGTTTAGCCCACTCTGGCAAAATATCACTAATAACATAAATTTTATAATCATTTCTCTTTAAAATATCCAAAACATCAACAATGCCATCTCTCAATAATACCTCATTGATATAATAATCTGCCTCTGCTTGAAAAAGAGCATCATAAATATCATCAGTTTCTTCTGGTAATTTATAATTAAATTTTAAATATGCAGCACGATCATATATCGATAGATGATATAATCTTAGACTAAGATCTTCTTTGGGAGTGATACCTTTATTTAATAAGTACATTTCTCCTAAATTATAATCAAATGTAGTAGAATCTAAGATAATGCCATCAACACCAAACAATGCGTATTTCATGCTTTCTCACCTCAAATCTAATTAATATTATACAGTAATCATTTCATATGATTCAAGTATATATTTATTTATACATTTTTTTATTCGAATGTAAAAATTCCCAAAACCCTATTGTAGTCATCATGTCACTTTTCGTAAAATAATAATACAAAGCTTGTTATAAATTAAAGAAAGGACGGAAGGGATGATATAATGGCGACATCACGAGTTAGAGCACCAAGGGCACAAATGTTCCAACCATATGATGCATTGATAGGCTTCAAGGAATTGCTAAAAGAGCAGGAGAGGGTAGTTGTACCTAAGAAGGTATTATCAGAGGATGACTATGAAATGCTTAACTACAATGTACATCAAATTAAGAAGGGAACAATGGTAAGATTGGTTTATTACGATAAAGGTCAGTATGTTGAAAAGACTGGTATGGTAGCAAAGATTAATCTTGATACACGTATGGTACAAATAGTTACGACTAGGATTAATCTAATGGATGTTGTTGAGATTGAGATTTTGTAATTTTTATTTCAGTTTCTATTTATGTTCTGTTTAATTTGTCGTTCTTATGTTAAAATAATGTATATGAAAATTACTTTATCAACGATTATGCCTAACAAAATTACAAGATTGTTGAAACAGATGCATATTTAGGTTATGGCATTGATGATATTATGTATTTAAGGAATTAGGAGAAAAAGAAATGATTGATGCAAGGAAAGAACATGAAAGAGAAGAACTGCATAGAGCTATATGGGCTATTGCAGATGATTTAAGGGGAAGTGTTGATGGTTGGGACTTTAAAAGTTATGTGCTTGGCATGATGTTCTATCGTTATATTTCAGAGAATTTAACTGATTATATTAATAAGGATGAGATTGAAGCAGGTAATGATGGCTTTGATTATGCTTTGTTATCAGATGAAGAAGCTGAAGTAGCAAGGGATGATATGGTAAGAACAAAAGGATTTTTTATTTTACCATCAGAGTTATTCTGTAATGTTCGTCAAAGAGCTAAAGATGACGAAAACCTTAATATGACATTGGAAAATGTTTTTGTACATATTGAAGATTCAGCAAAAGGAACTGAAAGTGAAGATAACTTTTCAGGATTGTTTGATGATATTGATGTCAATAGTAATAAATTAGGTGCAACCGTAGCAAAAAGAAATGCAAACCTTGTAAAGCTTATTGAAGGTGTTGCTAATATGAAGTTGGGTAATTATCAAGATAATACCATTGATGCTTTTGGTGATGCTTATGAATATTTAATGGGTATGTATGCTTCTAATGCGGGTAAAAGTGGTGGTGAGTATTACACACCTCAAGAAGTATCAGAGTTACTAACTAGGCTTGCTGTAGTTGGTAAAACAGAGGTTAATAAAGTATATGATCCAGCTTGTGGCAGCGGATCACTATTACTAAAGGCAGCCAAAATTCTTGGTAAAGAAAACGTACGTCAAGGTTTCTATGGACAGGAAAAGAATATTACTACATATAACCTATGTCGTATCAATATGTTCCTGCATGATATTGATTACGATAAATTTGATATTGCCCATGAAGATACATTAATTTCTCCACAACATTGGGATGATGAACCTTTTGAGGTCATTGTTTCCAATCCGCCATATTCTATTAAATGGGAAGGAGACAGTAATCCTGTATTAATCAATGATGAAAGATTTTCACCTGCTGGTGTTTTAGCACCAAGGAGTAAAGCTGACTTAGCTTTTATCATGCATTCTTTATCATGGTTAGCAACCAATGGTACTGCTTCTATCGTATGTTTCCCTGGTATTATGTATCGTGGTGGTGCAGAAAAGAAGATTAGGAAATATCTAATTGACAACAACTTCATTGATTGCATTATTCAATTACCTAGTAATTTATTCTTTGGTACATCTATAGCTACATGTATTATGGTACTTAAGAAAAACAAGGTTGATAATAATACATTATTCATTGATGCTTCAAAAGAATTTATCAAAGTAACAAATAATAATAAATTAACTGATGAAAATATTGAACATATTGTTGATCAATTCACTAAACGTGAAGATATTCAATATGTATCACATTTAGCTCCTTATGATGAGGTTATTGAAAATGATTATAACCTATCAGTTTCTACATACGTTGAAGCTGAAGATACAAGAGAAAAGATTGATATTGTAAAGCTTAATGCCCAAATAAAAGAGATAGTTGCTAGAGAACAAGTTCTTCGTGATGAGATAGATAAGATTATTGAAGAAATTGAGGGACAGAATGATGAGTAAGTTAGATGATTCGATTCAGGAATTATGTCCTGATGGAGTAGAATTTAAATTACTTGAAGAATGCTGTGAAATATTAGATAGACAAAGAAAGCCTGTAACAAAAGCTTCAAGACAAGCTGGTATTTATCCATATTATGGTGCAAACGGTATCCAAGATTATGTGGCTGATTATATATTTGATGGTACTTTCGTTTTGGTAGGTGAAGATGGAAGTGTAAAAACAAGTAATGATACACCGGTTGTTAATTGGGCTGAAGGCAAAATATGGGTTAATAATCATGCTCATATTATTAAAGAGAAAGATGGAGTCCTATTAAGATATTTGTTTCATTATATTCAAACTATAGATATTGATTCATTGGTACATGGTAACATTCCTAAATTAACTGGTAAAGATTTTAAACAATTACAAATTCCTGTGCCTCCAATTGAGGTACAGCGTGAAATTGTTCGTATTTTGGACAATTTCACAGAGCTTACAGCAGAGCTTACAGCAGAGCTTACAGCTCGTAAAAAACAATATGAATACTATAGAGATTCCTTGTTGAGATTTGATAATAATATTTCAATTATGGAGCTTAAAGATATTTTGACAATTAAAAATGGACGTGATTATAAGCATTTATCTAAAGGAAAATATCCAGTTTATGGATCTGGGGGTATAATGACTTATGTAGATAATTATACTTATGATAAACCTTCCGTTTTAATTCCAAGAAAAGGTTCATTGGATAAACTTTATTATGTGGATACACCATTTTGGAATGTTGATACAATTTTTTATACCGAAATCAATACGGACTTAGTTAATCCAAAATATGTGTTTTATTTTTTACAAAACAAGCATCTTGAGCGTTTGAATAAAGCTGGTGGTGTTCCTAGTTTAACACAAGCCGTTTTAAATAAAGTTAAAATTTCTATACCTAATTTAGGTGTTCAAAATAGATTAGTTGATGTACTAGATAACTTTGAAAAAATTTGCAATGACTTAAATATTGGCCTTCCAGCTGAGATTGAATCACGCCAAAAACAATATGAATATTATCGTGATATGTTGTTGACATATGCGGCAACAGGCAGCATAATCAGTAGCAAGCAAGCAAGCAAGCAAGCAAGCAAGCAAGCAAGCGATAATTAGGCTTATTCAATATGTATTTGGTTGTGTGAATTTGGAACTCGGCAATTTGTGTCATTCAATCGTTTCTGGAAAATCCAAGGAGCGAAAGAATGAAGGAGCTTATCCTGTATATGGTTCTACCAGTATTATTGCAATGACCGATGTTCCTAAGTATTCAAAAACAAATATTCTGATTGCTCGTGTTGGTGCGAATGCAGGATATGTTCATATTGCAGAGGGTGAATACGATGTTTCAGATAACACTCTTATTGTTGACATTGAGGAAGAATATAATTTAAAGTATATTTTCTATTACCTTGAGAACATAGGACTAAACAAGTTTGCTAAAGGAGGAGGTCAGCCATTGGTAACAGCTGGGGAAATGAAGAAAGTTATTGTCAGCGTGCCTTGCAGAGACGAACAAAATAGAATCGTAGATATGCTTGATAAATTCAATGATATTTGTTCTGATTTGTCATCTGGTATTCCAGCTGAAATAGAAGCAAGACAAAAGCAATATGAATATTATAGAGATAAATTATTAACTTTTAGGAGCAAACAAAATGAAAACGATAGCTTTGAGATTTTCAGAAAATTTTTCACCTGAATGTGGGACAGTAGCTGCTCATCAGAAAATTATTGATAAATATGGATATGTTTGGTATGGCAAAATGGGGACACCAGTATCAAAAAAATCATAGACGAATTAAAAAATCTAGAAGAGCCAACTATATTATTAATTAGTAGTGGGAAAGTTGAAAGATATTGGGCACATTTAATTGACATAAGTAGAGACGTACCTGAAAAAGAAAAAATTCCAGAGTATTATCGTGACAGAGTAGATCAATTCAAGACGTGGTTTAAAATAATAAAGTTTGAACTTGCACCTAGAGATATTATGTCACAATGTTTTGTGGCTTCATCTGGTAGCCCACTAAATGAAGCATCAAAACATAGCATGAGTCCATATTTTATAATTAATTATAGCAAATAAGATATAAAATTAAAACGAAAGGAGGTCTTCTATGAGTACTTATAATATTGTGATGGCTACTAATGAAAGTACTGTTGTTACAGAATACACACCAGAAGCTAGACGTTCTGATAGTTATCAAAGTGAAGCAGCACTTGAAAAAGAATTTATCAGGATGCTTACAGAACTTGGTTATGAATGTGTAACAATCCATAATGAAAAAGATTTAATTGCTAATCTTCGAAAACAACTTGAATTATTAAACAATTATCAATTCAGCGATAAAGAATGGGATAGGTTCTTCAAGGATAAAGTTTCAAATCCTAATGAAGGTATCGTTGAAAAGACAAGAAAAATACAAGAAGATTATGTTCAAAATCTCATAAGAGATAATGGTATGACTCAAAACATTACTCTTATTGATAAAAAGAATATTCATAACAATAGATTACAAGTTATCAACCAGTATGAAGAAGAAGCTGGCAAGCATGATACACGTTATGATGTTACGATACTTGTTAATGGATTACCTTTGATTCATGTTGAATTGAAACGCAGGAGTGTTGCGATTAAGGAAGCATTTAATCAAATTGACCGTTATCAAAGAGATAGCTTTTGGGCAGGTTGTGGCTTATATGAATATGTACAAATATTTGTGATTAGTAATGGTACACATACAAAGTATTATTCCAATACAACAAGAAATAGTCATATTAAAGAATTAAATGGAAAAAGAAATAGTAAGAAGACATCAAATAGTTTTGAATTTACTTCTTATTGGGCTGATGGTAATAATAAAGTTATAGCTGATCTCGTTGATTTTACTAAGACCTTCTTTGCTAAGCATACGATATTAAATATTCTAACTAAGTATTGCATCTTTACTACTGAAGAAATACTTATGGTTATGAGACCGTATCAGATAGTTGCTACGGAAAGAATATTAAATCGTATTGAAACATCCACAAACTACAAGAAACAAGGTACAATTGAAGCAGGTGGCTATATTTGGCATACCACAGGTAGTGGCAAGACATTAACTTCATTTAAGACAGCACAATTGGCTACTTCTCTACCTTATATTGATAAAGTAATATTCGTAGTTGATAGAAAAGACCTGGATTATCAAACCATCAAGGAATATGATCGTTTTGCTAAAGGGTGTGCCAATGGTAATACAAGTACAGCAGTACTGCAACGACAACTTGAGGACAAGGATGAAAAAGGCAATTATCATGAATATAAAATCATTGTTACTACAATCCAAAAGCTTGATGTCTTTATTACCAAGAATCCTCGTCATCCTATCAGGGATAAACATGTTGTTCTGGTATTTGACGAATGTCATAGAAGCCAGTTTGGTGATATGCATACCAAGATAGTTGGTGGTGTCATCAAAAAAGGTGAAAAGAGCGTCAAGGTTGGCAAGTATTTCAGAAATTATCATATCTTTGGTTTTACTGGCACACCAATATTTGCACAAAACGCCAAGACTGGTGGAAACCCTAATCTGAGGACAACTGAACAGGCATTTGGAGATAAGCTTCATACGTATACTATTGTTGATGCCATCAATGATGGCAATGTATTACCTTTTAGGATAGATTATATCAATACAGTTAGGCAAACAAATACTAATGACGATAAAAAGGTTAATGCAATTAATACTGAGGAAGCATTAGAATCAAAGGAAAGAATAGAAGCTGTTGTTAATTATATTCTTGAACACTTTGATCAAAAGACAATGAGAAATAGCCATTATAATCTTAAAGGAAAACGTGTTAATGGTTTTAATTCAATTTTTGCAGTAAGCTCTATACCAGTGTGCAAGAAGTATTATCTAGAACTTCAAAGGCAAATCAAAGAAAAGCATAAAGATTTAATGATTGCTACAATATTTTCCTTCGCACAAAATGAAGAAGATCCCACTAATGGAATACTTAATGATGAAAGCTTTGATACTAATAAATTAGATCAAAGCAGCAGGGATTTTCTTGATATGGCTATAAATGATTATAACCAGCATTTCAAGACTAATTTTGATACATCCAGTAAAGGATTCCAGGATTATTATAAAGACTTGTCAGACAAAGTTAAAAAGCGTGAAGTGGACTTATTGATTGTTGTTAATATGTTCTTGACTGGTTTTGATGCCACAACACTCAATACTTTATGGGTTGATAAGAATTTAAAGATGCATGGATTGATTCAAGCCTTTTCAAGGACAAATCGTATTTTAAATTCTGTTAAGACATATGGTAATATTGTTTGTTTTAGAGATTTGGAACAGGAAACGAATGATGCTATAGCATTATTTGGAAACAAAGATGCTGGCGGAATTGTTTTGTTAAAATCATTTGATGATTATTACTATGGATGCATTGATGAAAAAGGCAAGACACAAAAAGGATATAAAGAAAGAATTGAAGAATTATTAACTAAATATCCTTTAGGTCAAGAAATACAGGGTGAGCAAAATAAGAAAGATTTTGTTATATTATTTGGTAATATCTTAAGACAAAGAAATATATTAACATCATTTGATGAATTTGCTGGAATGGATATATTATCCCCAATTGATTATCAAGACTATACAGGTTTATATCATGATATCCATAATGAATTAAAACCTGGTGATGGAACTAAGGATAGTATTCTTGATGATGTTGTATTTGAAATGGAACTTGTAAAACAGGTAGAAGTTAATATTGATTATATTCTAATGCTTGTAGAAAAATATAAGGATAAGAATTGTAGTGATAAAGAAATATTGGTTGCTATTGATAAGGCCATTAGATCAAGCTTACAGCTTAGATCTAAAAAAGAACTTATTGAAAACTTCATTGAAACAATCAATGTTAACTCTGATGTTTCTAAGGAATGGCAAAAGTTTGTTAGAGAACAAAGGGAAGAAGATATGTTAACATTAATCAGCGATGAAAGGCTAAAACCTGAGGAAACAAGGAAATTCATTGATAACGCATTTAGAGATGGTACTCTAAAGACTACAGGGACAGATATTGACAGGCTTATGCCACCAGTATCTCGATTTGGTGGTGGAAACAGGGATGCTAAAAAGAGAAATATTGTTGAAAAGCTTAAAACATTTTTTGAGAAGTATTTTGGTCTTATTAGTTATGAAAATTAAGAGTATCTAGTATATTAATTATAGTACTGGGCTTATTATAATAAATATATTAAAGAAGTTTGATTAACCATATGAAGAGATAGCACATTATAAAGTGTTATCTCTTTTAGTATAAAAAGTATATTATGTTTATACAGATTAATAGTAATAGTCAATTGTTAATACGTATCATTGCTAATAACACTAACAAGAGAACTACTAAAGAATAGTTAAAAATAATCATCATTAAAAACATTTTCTAGGGGTGTTTGGCATTTGCCTTTATGTCTAAACAAAATTATAGCTTTAACTCATAATTTAGTTTATAATATAACAAAGGAGGCTCATATCATGTTCTATTTAAATGTTAATAAATCACAACGTATGTTAAAAAAATATTTAAGAGATAAAATATATGTTGATAAAACCTTATTAATTGAAGAAATTAATCCTTATCTTGATACTAGTAGTAATAGTATATGTATAACGCGTCCTCGTCGTTTTGGAAAAACATATAATGCTAATATGCTAGCAGCTTACTATACAAAGGGATATGATTCTAAAGAATTATTTGATGGCTTAAAAATATCTCAATGTGATGATTATTTAGAGCATCTCAATCAGTACAATGTTATTTATATTGATTTCAGTAGAGGTGCTGGTCAAACTAGTTCATATCAGGAATATATATCAATGATAAAAGATAAATTACAAGAAGATTTAATATCACAATATCAAATAACTATAAAATCATATGAACGTGTATATGATTGGTTTGATAAAACAAACGACTCTTTTATATTTATATTGGACGAATGGGATTCCATTTTTTATAAGGATTTTATGGATGAAAAAGATAAAATTGATTATCTTGAATTTTTAAAAGACTTAGTTAAAGATCAGCCATATGTTGTTTTAGCATATATGACAGGGGTACTGCCAATTGCCAAATATTCATCAGGTTCTGCTCTTAATAATTTTATTGAATATAATTTTATAAATGATACAAATTTTACTGATTTTTTTGGTTTTAATGATGATGAGGTTAGAAATTTGTGTACAAAATATCCGAATATCACATATGAAGAACTAGAATATTGGTATGATGGTTATTATGGTGAAAATGAGCAAAAATTATTTAATCCACGTTCAGTATCGAACGCTTTTAGAAATGGTATATGTCGTAGTTATTGGACAGAAACGGGTCCAATGAGTGAAATAGCTGATTGTATTAAAAACAATGTTGATGCAGTTAAAAAAGATATTGTTCAACTAGTTTCTGGTATTCCCGTTAAGATTAAACTTGAAGGCTATTCAGCAACTGATAAAGAACTCAAAACAAGAAATAATATATTATCAGCCATGGTGATTTTTGGATTTTTAACATATTATAAGGGATGCCTATATATTCCAAACCATGAACTTATGCTTAAGTATGAACAAGTATTGTCACAAAAGAACATGGGCGGTGTCTATGATGTTGTTAAACGTAGTGAACAAATATTAGAAGCAACATTAAATCAAGATGAAGCAACACTAGCCAAAATGATTGAAGAGGCACATGACAAGGAAATAGACTTATTTAGCTATAACAATGAGAATAGTATGGCATGTCTACTCACTTTGTGTTATCTCAAAGCTAGAGATGATTATAAAATAAGTCGTGAAGATAAAACAGGTAAAGGTCGTTGTGATATGTTATTTAGACCTATCAATGATGGAACTGCTATTATCATAGAGCTTAAAATCAATGATACCCCTGAATCTGCTATTAAACAAATTATTGATAAGAATTATATGCAGAAAGTTGAAGATTGTAATGAAATACTATTAATTGGTATAAGCTACAACAAAAAAGATAAAATTCATAAATGTAAAATTAAAAAGTATTCTTCTTGAGATTAAATCTTAAAAACATTGATTAAGAAGGTGAAGAGTATTACGTCCGATTGATACTTTGCTTGTCTAATACGATTGGGTGTGGATGAATTTGCCTAACACTTTCGCAGTCCACACAATAATTCGACCACACAAATGACCACAATTTATAATAGTCTATAATAACACCAAAAAGGGCAAAATTTAAATTTTGCCCTTTTAGTCGTGTAAAATAAATTAAAACAACGATATTAAAATAATATAAAAATAAAATAAAAGATCTCCCCTCACGGGCTCGAACCGTGGACCCTCTGATTAAGAGTCAGATGCTCTGCCAACTGAGCTAAGGAGAGATGTTTTCGTTTGCGAGTAATATAATACACCAATGTTAAGGAAAATGCAAGATATTTTTAAATATTGTATCCTTATAAAATTCAACATATCACATAAAAAGTGATATAATAAATATGAATGAAAGAAGGAATAATCATGTTTTCACGTTTTGATGCTTCAGTTAGACAAATATTAATAGGTAATCTCTTGTTAGTTATATGTTGTGTATTTTATCTAGCTTGGTGGTTATTGGCTTTTAAACCCAATAATCCGATAAAAGGGACAAAAAGTGGTTGGTTATTGTTACCAGCATTTGTTTTTGGAATTGCTTCTGTTGTGATGATTGCAAGAAGTAGTGGTGATGATAATCAATTATTATTACCAAATAATGGTATTTTAATTGGTGGTATTGTTATATATGTGGCTTTGGTAGTTATAACTAATAAATTATTTAATCGTCAGGTGACTACCGAGTTATTATTGATTGTGGGCTGGCTGGTTTTAGTGTTTAGAGAAATTAATATTCTATATTCTTTAGGTCGTTATTCAACAATAGGTGCGATTGTTTTATTGATAGTTAGTGTTATTTTGGCAGTGATTAGTTTGATATGTTATGTGATGTATTATGATTTAGATGTTTATAAAGGTTATATTGATGGCATGATTCCTTTGATTATAGTTGCTGTAATGATGATTGTGATTAATTTATCGTTTATTTAAAGTTTATGTTTATCATTTAATATAACGATGGAGGATGATAAAAATGAAAACATTAATTGCCTATTTTTCTGTCTCTGGTACAACCAAAAATGCTGCCCAAAGAATTCAGAAACTAGTAGATGCTGATCTATTTAGCATTGAAGGAAATAAGAATTATGGTAACTATTTTAAAGCTATTGCGATAGGTGGTAAAGAAATTGCTACAAAAGAAGAACCCATACTAACAAGCCATATTGATCATTTTGAGGATTATGATTGTATTTTATTAGGTTATCCTATCTGGTATGGTAATTGTCCAAGAATCATACGTACATTTCTCAATGAATATGATTTTAGTGGTAAGGATATTTATATCTTTTGTACAAGCGGTTCTTCAGGACCATATAAATCATTACAAACAATCAAGGATATGTGTCCAAATGCTCATGTCCATTCCGCTATTCGTATTGATAAGCAAAATGATAATGAAATAAAAATGTGGCTTAACCAGTAAGAACTTCTGATGAAGTTCTTTTTATTGGAACAATAAAAACCCCTAGCTTGGCTAGGGGTTACTACAAGCTTTCAGCGTAGTGATAATGCTACTATTGAAATACTCCTTCGAAAAATAATTATAATGCGGTTACCAAGTGCATTATAATTATTAGAAGGAGTATGGTCATATGAATGAGTAATATTCAGATGACTTACAAAGTTTATCACATACTAAATGGTGTTGTAAATACCATGTTGTATTTGAACCAAAGTATAGACATAAGGCATTTTATGATTCAAGAAGAGTAGAAATAGGTGTGATTTTGAGACAATTATGTTGACACCGTAGGTAAAAATACAAAGAAGATTCAACAGTATATCCAAAATCAACTGAAAGAAGATCAACAATTCGAGCAACTTAGTTTTGACGACGACCCTTTTAAGGGGCGCTGATGTAAGAGACCCTTGAGGGTCGAAAAGTGCATGCGGTAGCCGCACGGCTGATGTAATGTCTTTAGACATGGCTTTGGGAGCAGGGCTATGCCCGCACATGCAAAACCACCAGCTAGGCTGGTGGATTTTTATTCTAAATCAACAGATTTATTGCATCTAGAAAATGAATGTGTTATGATATAAAAGGTAGGTGAGAAGATGAATAAAGAAATCGTGGAAATGCTTTTTGATTCATGGTGTGAAAATAATGGACAATCTGAAGAAGCCAATAAAGCTTTAGCAGATATTTATAATTACTGTCAGGATAATCAAATACCATGGAACACATTAGAAAATCTCATTATTGAATATGCTGCTGCATTGCAGCATCAAGCATTTAGTGAAGGTGCACAAATAGGCTTTAAAAGTGCTCAAGCTGATTAATATCAGCTTTTTTATTTTCTCATGATTTATTGACACCCATTTATAAATTATTTATAATTTTCTTTAAAGGAGTTGGCTTATGGGAACATTAAAATTTTCATTGCATATGTTAAGAGTAGAGTATAAAAAAAGTCTCGTTTATACCATTACTTTGATGCTAACAATTGCAGTGACTTATATCTTTTTTAACATTATTGATAATCCTTATTTGATGGAAGACACCCAAATGTTACAATCCAATGTTCTTACTGGTGCGATACCATTTTCTACAACATTAGCTTTTGTAATCATTTGTTTTTGTGCCTTTATGATATTATTTGCGAATAATTTCTATATCTCCAGAAAAACCAAGGAAATTGCTATTATGACCATGTCTGGCGCAAGCTTTCTTAAAATAACAGCTTATTTATTTTATCAAAACCTTGTTATGACAATCATTGCTATGCCTTTAGGTATTCTCATTGGTATCGGATGTTCAATAGGAGTTAATAGCATTATTTATCAATACTTAAACGAAACAGCTTCTATCTTTTATATCCCTTTAGAAGCAGTTAGCAGTACGGTTATTACCATAGTTGTTATTATTGCTGCCCAATTATTAAATGCTTCTGGTTATGTTTATCGTAAAGATATTGCTTACTTACTATCTAGTGAAACAAGACCAAGATCTGAAGATGTTAGACTCATACGTATGTCTTCACATATCTATTGGATTGTTTATCTAGTTGCTTTTATTTTATTGTTAGTGACACCATATGATATGATGAATGGTATTGTTTATAGTTGTTTAGGCGTTTTTTGTATTAATGGTATGATTAAATATTGTTTTCCAATATGGCTTAAAAAAATCAAAGAAAAGATATTATTAGGCAATAAAATATGGCTCATATCTTTATCTAATTTATATTATTCATTAAAAAGTGCTGTAACTTTAATAGCTATTTATGGTATATCATCATGTGCTTTATCAATGATTATGATTCTAGAACAGAATAGTCCTAGAGAAATGGTCACTTCTAGTATTGGTTTTATAGTTGCTATAGTATTAATTCTTACCAGTATTATTTATAAATACTCTATGGAAGCACAAACGCGAAGAATGTTTTATTATAATTTATATAAATTAGGATATACCTATAAACAATTAATATCCATTATTAAACGAGAAGTCATATCATTCTATTTTGTAATTATTATATTACCATTTCTATTTATAGGTACTTCATTAATATTAGCCTATATACATAATTATGTATCTATATCATTTTTATTACTTATTATTTTATCCCAATGGATATCAGCTATCATAGCTGCTATTTTCACTTATATATCTTATAAAAACTCTGTCTTAAAAGTCTTAAAGGAAGGTGTCCATTATGAGTAAAGAAATATTAAATGCTGATCATGTTACTAAAATCTATGGTGTTGGTACTAAAAATCCTGTCACCGCTTTAAGTGATGTATCCTTAAAAATGTATGAAGGTGATTTTATCTGTGTCATGGGACCTTCTGGTTCAGGAAAATCTACTTTTATTAATAATTTATCCACTATTGATGTACCAACAAAAGGACATGTTTATATCAATGGTAAAGAAGTGAGAAAAATGGGTGAAAACGAAGTAGGGAAATTCCGTTATGAAAACCTTGGTTTCATTTTTCAGGAGTTCAATTTATTAGATTCACTCACCATGTTTGAAAATATTGCTGTACCTTTAACCCTGGCTAGTAAATCTATTGATGAAATCACGCAAAGAGTGAAAGACATTGCGAAAAAATTAGAATTAGTCCATTTATTAGATAAATATCCAGGAGAATGTTCTGGAGGCCAAAGGCAGCGTGCGGCGATAGCACGTGCTTTAGTTACGAATCCAAAGCTTATTGTAGCGGATGAACCAACGGGAAACTTAGATAGTAAGAATTCTCATGATTTATTATCTTTATTTAAAGATCTTAATGAAAAAGATGGGGTATCTATTTTAATGGTTACCCATGATTCGATGATTGCTTCTTATTCCCAGAAATTATTATATATTAAAGATGGGGAAATTGAAGAAACAATCGAAAGAGGAGATTTATCACAAGTAGATTATTTCCATAAAATTGTCGATGCCAATGCAGCAGAATCACAAAAATTATTTATTGATTAAAATATTTGTTTGATTCTACTCAATAGGTGTATAATCTTATTGACAATTCTTTGATATTTTCACATAATTAAAAAGTATTATTTTGGTAATTATAGTCTATGATGAAATTATAAAAAGTGGAAAGGATGATTAAAATGGATAAAAATAATCAAAATTATTATGACGATGATTTTTTAGAACCACCTATAAGGCAAAAGAAACCAAAAAAGAGATTTCATATAAGTTTATTTAAAGTAGTTGTCATCATTTTATTAGTTATATCGCTAGCTTGTAATGGTGTCTTAATGTATATGGTATTTTTTAATAC
The DNA here is from genome assembly GCA_021201655.1 of Erysipelotrichaceae bacterium. GTDB lineage: Bacteria > Bacillota_I > Bacilli_A > Erysipelotrichales > Coprobacillaceae > JAJQDJ01. Next base: position 33,257 of record JAJQEL010000088.1, read on the forward strand.
CACATCAACTTCAAGCTCTTCTAGTGCTACTGTAGCACAAGTCAATTATGATGTCACAAGTGATTTAACGGCAGTTGTGGCTCAAGCTCAGGAATCAACTGTTGGGGTATTAACATATGAAAATGATACTTCTTCAGGTAGTGGTAGTGGTGTTATTTATAAAGTAGATGGTTCGACTGTTTATGTGATTACGAATCATCATGTTATTGAAGATGCTACAAAGATTGAAGTGGTTTATTCTAATGGTGAATATATTACTGCTGAACTTGTAGGTAGTGATGAATATGGTGATATTGCGGTATTAAAGATGACAGTTGACTTTACTGTAACAGCTTTTGATATTGGTGATTCTTCATTGTTAGAAGCTGGGGAAACTGTTTTAGCTATTGGTAGCCCACTTGGCATTGAATATGCTGGCACCGTTACGCAAGGTATTGTATCTTCACCATTACGTACTATTTCTGTTGATTTAAATAGTGATGGTAGTGAAGACTGGGATATGAACGTTATCCAGACTGATGCCGCTATTAATCCTGGCAACTCTGGTGGTGCCTTAATTAATGCTGCTGGTGAATTGGTTGGTATTACATCTATGAAGTATTCATCTGAAGATGTTGAAGGTATGGGTTTTGCTTTACCAATTAATGATGTTGTTGAATTAGCAGATGAAATTATGGAAACTGGCTCAGTTTCAAGACCAGTTTTAGGTATTAGTGGTATTTCATTATCAGATTATTCTTCATATGAATTATATATGTATCGTATTACAACTGATGTTAGTCAAGGTATCTACATTGCTTCAGTCCAAAGTGGCTCAGCTGCTGAAAATGCCGGACTTCAATCTGGTGATGTTATTACAGCTTTTGATGGTACCGAAATTACTTCATATAAAGATTTCTTAACAATGCTTTATGCGAAAGATCCAGGAGACCAAATTACTCTTACGATTAATCGTAATGGTAATTCGATGAATGTCAGTGTTACTTTAGGATAGATGCTAGCAGTTGAAACTGCTAGCTTTTTTATATTAAACTATGGAAACTTATATTTTTATGGTATAATACGATAAAGGATGTGAGAACATGGGAACATATTTAAATCCAGATAATATTGAATTTTCTGATACGCTCGATAATGTATTATATGTTGATAAATCACTATTAATAAACCATATGAACACACGAATTCAATTTAAACGAAAGTTTATATGTGTTGCTAGACCGAGAAGATTTGGAAAAACAACAGATGCAAGTATGTTGGTTGCTTATTATTCTAAGGGATGCGATTCAAAAAAATTGTTTGCTGATTTGAAAATATCAAAAGATAGTCAATATCCAATGCATCTTAATAAACATAATATTATTTTCATTGATATTATGGAGTTTTATTCTTGCTTTAATGACATTAAAGAAATGATTGCTTATATTACAAAAATATTAATGATGGAAATAAAACAGGAGTTTTCTTATGTTTCATTTTATGACGAGAATAATTTAAGTTTGTCTTTGCGTAATGTATATAGCCAAACAAAAGAAAGATTTATATTTATAGTCGATGAATGGGACTGTGTATTAAGAGATAACGATGCTACAGAAGAGAAAAAGAAAGAATTCCTTCTATTCCTACGTACCCTTTTTAAAACTCAACCATATGTAGAATTGGTTTATATGACAGGAATATTACCTATAAAAAAATATGGTGATGAGAGTGCCCTTAATATGTTTGATGAAGTTTCTATGTTAGATCCGCTTGGTTTAGAGTCATTTATGGGATTCACAGAAGATGAAGTTAAAGATTTATGTAAAAACAATCATGTGGATTTTAAAGAAATGCAATTATGGTATGATGGCTATCATTTTAAAAATGGTGTTTCTATTTATAGTCCTAGATCGATTATACAAGCTTTGATTTATAAAGAATGTAAAAGCTATTGGACAAATACGGGTACATTTGGAACTTTAAAAGATTATATTAGAGAAAATAGAGATGGTTTAAAAGATGATATTATTGAATTATTAGCTGGTAAAAGCTTAACAGTGAATACCAAAACATTTCAAAATGATATGTCTAAATTTTCTTCTAAGGATGATGTTTTAACACTACTTATTCACTTAGGATATTTAGGATATGATAGTACAAGACAGGAAGTTAGTATCCCTAATAAAGAAGCTGTTGAGCCGTTTGTCCAAGCAGTCAGTCAATTGAATTGGGGACAACCTTCAATTGCTTTTAATAATTCCATGGATTTATTAAAAGCAACATGGAATTTAGATGAAGATAAAGTCGCTCAATATATTGAAGAAGCTCATTTAGAAACATCTATTATCCAATATAATGACGAAAATGCGCTAGCTTATACAATATATTTTGCTTATATTGCAGCCAATAATTATTATACAATTGAAAGACAGATGCCTACGGGTGAAGGTTTTGCTGACATAGCCTATATTCCTTATAATCCCACTTATCCAGCTATAATAGTAGAACTGAAATGGCAAGATAATCCTGATGCAGCTATTAATCAAATCATGAATCGAAAATACTACTACGGATTAAAAAAATATAAGGATAATTTATTACTGGTTGGTATATCCTATAACAAAGATGCCCAAAGTGAGGATTATAAAAAACATTTTTGTAAGATTATACAATATGATAAATCTCTGTAGAGAACTACAGAGATTTATCATTATATGCGATATATTCTAATATGACGAATCGCGAAAATGACTTTTCTTTTGAATAAAAAAACTATATAATGTCCATGGTGATAAGATGAAAAACGAAATTAAGAAACAATTATTATTATCAGTCATAGTCTTATGTGTCCTTATCGTGACTTTGTTTATCTGGTATGATAATTTTATATTTCATACCTATGTGAATACGAATACTTATCAATATTGTTTTAAAGGAGAAAATAGTGATTTCCAGATTAATGGTTATGAATTTTATCAGGTAGATAATACTTTACAAACAGGTAATGCCAGAATATTAAGTTATCAAAGTGATTTATGGTTAGAAAATGATATTGTTGATATTATCTTTTATGTGAATGATAGTATAAGTTATGAAGATACAGTAAATGTGTCTTATGATAATGAGGTTTTAAATACATCATTAAATGAATATGATGATATTGTTTCTACTTCAGAATTTGATAATCCTTATATCCATTTATCAATCATAAGAGATGATAAAAATATTTATGAAAATGATATAAATATGACTAGTCAGGAAATAATTACTTTAACAGGCGCTAATAAAGATTATACTATTAATAATGTTTATACCACATCTTCATGGCTTAAAACAGGGGATTTCTCATGTAAAATAGATCATCTTGAAGAAACCTATCCGTATATGAGTATTGATTATATGATAGCTAATGAAGAGGTAGAACTCAATGAATATGAAAGATTTGCTTATATTTCAGGAGATACACAAGATATCTTAAATAATAATGAGCATCAATGTGTTTATGATGATACAGGTAGTTTATTAGATAAAGATATTATTTGTGTTGTTACTTTAATGAAGAGTGAAGAGGATAATGATCCTTATACTTTTACAATAACATTAAAGGCGGTGGAAGCTTATGAATAAGAAAGATTGTATTCCTAATTATATACTAAGAAATGCTTTACTAACATTTATCGCTGCTTTTATCAGTTTTATGATATCTATTATGTCTTTTTATCAATGTTCTATTGTGGAAAGTATACAACATATCTTTTTCATTGATATTTATACAACTTTATATTTTTTACTTATATGGTTATTGAATTATATGATTTTTGAAATATCTAAGATTATCTATGATGAATATCGTCAAATACTCAGTTATAAACCTATTATCCTATTCATACTTATGATTGTTATTATTTATATATTACCATTATTAGATTTATTTCAATATGATTTTATCATATTATGTCTATTCATTATTTTAAGAATCATTAAAGAAATGTTAAAAAAGACCTATTAAGGTCTAAAGTAATGAAGCAAGATGCTCTAGCATTTGTTGTTTCGTATGAGCATCTATTGTTTGATAATATTCTTCAAACAATACACCTAAACCAACTAGGATTGCTTCATCCTTTGAAGCAATACCTTCTTCAATGGTTTGCTGTAACTGCGATGAAGAATAGCCTGCTAAATTATTTTTCAAAAATTCACGCATATAATCATCCTTTCACTATTAATATGGATGAAATTGAAATTATTATTCAAGGAGTATTTATGGAAAAGCACCAAATAGTCATAAAATCCAAAATTATTGAATATGAAATAGTTTATAAAAATATGAAAAACATTCGTATGAAAATTGACGAGGGAAAACTTAAAGTCAGTGCTCCTTATAACACACCTATCGCTTATATAGAAGAACTCATTTTAGATAATCAGAATAAATTATTAGCATCACTAGATCAATATAAACCTTACTATCAATATACGCATAATGGCTTTGTTTACATATTTAATAAACGTTATACCATTATAGAAAGAGATATAGGAAAAAATCAATGCTCTTTACATGATGATAAAATCTATGTTTATACAAATCATATGCAAACATGTATAGAAGCTTATCTAAAAGAAATATTAAAAGATTATATAACAAGCAAAATCATAAAATATTTATCATATGATTATCAATTACCAATGCCACTTATCCAAATCAAAAAATATAAAGGACGCTGGGGTAGCTGTTACTATCGTCAAAATAAGGTATCATTTAATTTAGCTTTAGTACATTTATCAACAGATTTAATTGATTATGTAATCATTCATGAATTAACGCATTTTCTATATCCGAATCATTCTAAACAATTTTATCATGAAATAGAAAAACACATGCCTGACTATCAACAACGCATGCAAAGATTAAAGGAGGAGCATATATGATTACATCTACCAATAATGAAACAATAAAAGAAATCCTGAAATTAAAACAAAAAAAATATCGTGACGAAACAGGATTATTTCTTGTCGAAGGGTATCATTTAGTAGCCGAAGCACGCAAGAAAAATTGTATTAAATCGATTATTACATCGTTAAATGAAACATTTATAGAAGATACTATATATGTATCAGATAACGTTATGAAAAAACTCGCTTTCACAAAGTCTCCGCAACCGATTATGGCTATATGTTTTAAACAGGAAAATAGTATTGATTATACTTATTCACGATATTTATTGCTAGATCAGATTCAAGATCCTGGTAATTGTGGCACAATAATACGCAGTGCTTTAGCTTTTGGATATAAACAGCTAATTTTATCAAAGGATTGTGTGGATATTTATAATGATAAGGTGATTAGAGCAACCCAGGGAGCATTATTTGATGTGAATATTGTTTTAATGGATTTAGATAAAGCTATTGATTTATTGCATGAGCATCATATTGCTGTTTATGGAACGGCTTTAGAAAATGGCTTGGATATTCATATGTTTGATAAGAAAGATAAAATGGCTTTTGTGATGGGTAATGAAGGTAATGGGGTGTCAAAGGATATATTGGCTAAATGTGATAAGTGCATCTATATTCCAATTACTGGTATTGATTCATTAAATGTGGCGATAGCAGCCAGTATTATAATGTATGAGTTTTGTTAAAAAGTACTTGTTTTTGTACAACAATTTGGTATAATTGAGTCGTTAAAACAATGAAGAGGATTAGTAGATAAGAAAGAGGTCATAGAGAGGGAGACAAACGGTGAAAGTTTTCTGGCATGATACTTATTGAATTCACCTTGGAGTGCGACCAATCATCGCCGTAAGCATCGCGTTAAGAGCAAAGAGCGCACATATGTTTTATGTGAATAAGGATGGTACCGCGATAACATCGTTCCTTTATGGAACGTTTTTTATTTTATAAGGAGGAAAATATGGACGAACTATTACAAATTAAAGAAGAAGCTTTAGCTAAGATTGATAGTTGTACAACACTAAAAGAACTGAATGATTTAAGAGTCTTTTATTTAGGTAAAAAAGGACCTATGCAGGCAGCTATGAAATCTATGAAAAACATGGCTAAGGAAGAAAGAGCAGCTTTTGGACAGGTTTCTAATAAAGTGAAGCAGGAAATAACCAAAGCTATTGAAGATAAGAAAGTTCAACTGGAAGAAGAAGCAATCATTAATAAGATTAAAAGTGAAACAATTGATATTAGCTTACCAGGTAATAAATTACCTGCAGGAGCTATTCATCCACTTACGATGGTTCAGGAACAATTAGAAGATTTATTTATTGGTATGGGATATACTGTAGCCGAAGGACCAGAAGTCGAAACTGATCATTTTAATTTTGAATTAATGAATATCCCTAAAGATCATCCATCGAGAGATATGCAGGATACGTTCTATATTGATGATAATTTATTGATGCGAACCCATACATCACCAGTTCAGGCCCATGTCTTAATGGCAGCCAAAGGAGAAGGACCTATTAAGGTTATTTGTCCTGGTAAGACATATCGTCGTGATGATGACGATGCAACCCATTCTCATCAATTCTCACAATGTGAAGGATTGGTTATTGGTAAAAATATTACTATGGCTGATTTAACAGGCACATTAGAATTATTTGCGAAAAAGATGTTTGGGGAAAAACGTGAAATTCGTTTAAGACCATCATATTTTCCTTTTACTGAACCAAGTGTAGAAGTTGATATTTCATGTTTCAACTGTGATGGTAAAGGTTGTGCCATGTGTAAGGGAACTGGCTGGATTGAAGTCTTAGGAGCTGGTATGGTTAATCCTAAGGTATTAGAAATGTGTGGTTTTGATAGTGAAGTGTATCAAGGCTTTGCTTTTGGTATTGGTTTGGAAAGAGTGGCCATGTTGAAGTATGGTATTGATAATATTAGAGATTTCTACAGTGATGATTTAAGATTCTTAAATCAATTCGCTAGAAAGGATTAGTTATGAAAGCAAGTTTAAAATTATTAAATGAATATGTTAAGGTTGATGATTATCAACCTCAAGATATAGCTGATAAACTCACTTATATTGGTCATGAAGTAGAAGGTATGGAACCCTTTGCTCATGGAGATAAATTAGTTATTGGTGAAGTTATTGAATGTGTACCTCATCCTGATAGTGATCATTTAAAGGTTTGCCAGGTCAATATTGGTACTCAAATCAATCAAATTGTTTGTGGTGCACCTAATATTGCGAAAGGTCAAAAGGTTATTGTTGCTTTACCTGGTTGTGATTTAGGTGGTCAAAAAATTAGTTCAGGTAAAATTAGAGGTCAATTATCAGATGGGATGATTTGTTCTATTGCTGAATTAGGTATTGATCAAAGATTATTAAGACCTAAAGATAAAGATGGGACTCATGAATTACCATTGGATGCTCCAGTAGGAGAAGAAGCTTTACCATATATGGGTTATGATGATACTGTTTTAGATATTAGTTTAACACCTAATCGTGCTGATTGTATGGCCATGATTTCTTTAGCATATGAAGTAGGGGCTTTATTGAATCGTGATGTGAAGATTCCTGAAATCAAGGAAATGGATGAATTAGAAAGTGATATCAAAGTTATTGTTGAAACTGATAAGTGTCCATTCTTTGGCGCAAAGCTTGTTAAGGGAGTTAATACCAAAGAATCACCTGAATGGTTAAGAACATATTTAATGGCAAGTGGAGTTAAACCTATCAATAACGTTGTTGATATTTCTAACTTTGTCATGATTGAAACAGGTCAACCTATTCATATGTATGATTATGATAAGTTAAAGAAGAAAGAATTTGTGATTAAGACTGGTTTTAATGAAAAAGCTGTGTTATTGGATGACTTAGAATATCAGTTATTACCTGAAGATATCATTGTATCAACAGATGATGGTATTGGCTGCGTGGCTGGTGTTATGGGTGGCAATGATACTAAGATTGATGATAGTACTGTGAATATTGTCATTGAAGCAGCAACATTTGATGGGGCTTCTTTAAGAAATACAGCTAGACGTCTTAATCTATTAACAGACGCTTCTCAACATTATATCAAAGGTGCTATTGATACAGCTAATACATATCGTGTCTTAAATCGTTGTGCCTCATTATTAAAGGATTTAGCTGATGCAAAAGAAATCTATCAAACAGTCTCTACTCCTTATGATGCAACTAAGCGTACAATTACTTGTTCTACAGCTAAAGTAAATCATCTTTTAGGTACCAATATTACTACCGAAGAAATCGCTGATATCTATACAAGATTACATTTTACTTATACATTAGAAAATGATATCTTTAACGTTACTGTTCCAACATATCGTAACGATATGAGCATTCCTGCTGACTTAATAGAAGAAGTTGCAAGAATGTATGGTTATAATAAAATTCCAGCAACATTACCAGAAATGGAAACAACTCAAGGAAGCCTAACAGATTTCCAATCTAAATCTAGATATCTGAAACATCTCTTATCAGATTTAGGTTTACATGAAACCATTACTTATACTTTAACATCACCTGCTAAAGTTGATGATTTCAACCTATTCCATTCTAGTGATGCTATAGAATTATTATCACCATTAAGTGAAGAAAGAAGTGTCACTAGAAAATCATTGATTCCTTCATTACTTGAAGTGATCAATTATAATAATTCACATGCGATTAAAGATGTCAATATCTTTGAAATATCTAAAACCTATTCAAAAGATACCGAATTATCAACATTAGCTATTGCATGTTCTGGTTTATATCAATCAGTTCCTTGGAAACAAATCAATACAAAAGCTGACTTCTATTTAGTCAAAGGCTTTGTTGATGCTATCTTTAAGAAACTTAATATTGAAGAATCACGTTACACCTTAAAACGTGTAGAAGAAGATAATCGTTACTTCCATCCAGGTAGAAGTGGTTATATCATGATGGGTAAGAACATTGTTGGTGTTGTTGGTGAAATCCATCCATTAATGGCTAAAAAATATGATATCAAAGATGCTTATGTAGCAGAATTAAACTTATCCGTCTTATTAGCCTTAAAGACTAGAAAACTTCAATTCACTGCTATTCCTCAATATCCATCTATTACCAGAGATATTGCCTTAGTTATGGATAAAGATATTCCTACTAATGATGTTGTAAAATCTATCCAAAAAGTAAGCAGACGAATGATAACTGAAACAGAAATCTTTGATATCTATGAAGGTGAACATGTTGAAGAAGGCAAAAAATCAGTAGCTATCTCTTTAACATTCCAGGATCCTTCTAAGACATTAGAAGATGCAACTGTTAATAAATTAATGGAAGATATCTTAAAAGTCGTTGAAAAAACATATGATGCTCATTTAAGAGCTTAATAGTCCACAATTGTGGACTATTTTTTATTCTCCTAAAAAATTTAAATTTTTTCACGAAAAAAAAGAAATTTTGAAATTATACGCGTATATATAATAGTAGGAGGATTTTTATACTCTCCTATATAAAAGTCAATTAAGCAACTTCGGTTGCTTTTTTGTTGTCTAAAAATAAAGGAGGATTATATGAAAAATGAGATTGCTACTATTGTTAAAGAATTTTTAGATGGGTACATAAAGTATTTTTTAAAGAATGATAATATTAAGATTATTTATTTTAAATCTGATTTAGGTAGATTTAGAAATCATTTAAAAAATCAGGAAATCAATATTAATGAAGAATATCGTAGAATATTACAAGAACGTTTTTCATATGGTACGAAATTAGGAAAAGAAATATATGTGAAATATGTTAATGATGATTCTATTGGTTCGTTTGATTATCCAAGTGTTCCTTGTTATAATATTCATGACAAGAAAATTTATCTAAATGCAATTACTGATATGCAAAATCCTAGAGGTGCAGGTGTGACATGGTTTCATGAACACGGACATTATGTTGATGCTGTTTTAGGAAATATTTCTTATGATGAGGTTTTTAGAAAACTATTGTATGAGGATGCATTAAAATATTGTGAGGATTATGGTAGAAAATATCATTTGCAATCGATTGAAGTAGTTAATATCATTGTTAGTAACGAATTAAACGATATGCATCTTCATTCGGCAATATCAGATTTGATGGAAGGAATAACTGATGGACAAATTATTAATGTTGCAGGTCATGGTGACATATATTGGAAGCAAGGTAAATACACAATTACTAGAGAAGCTTTCGCTCACATGTTTGGATGCCAATTTGACAGCGAAAGATATAAGGAAATGAAAAAATATTGTCCTAATTCTTTAAAATATTTTGAAAAGAAATTAAAAACAATGAAAGGAAGAAGACAATGAAAATAAAAAAAAGATTGGACAAGGCTATACATAACTTCATATGTACATTTGATTATTATCCAAATTATCCTTCGAATATTGGTTTTGACCAAATTGAATATGCTAAGGAATTAGAAAAATGTGTTGCAGACAATTTTGATTATACTATTGAAAAGTATGGAACAGTTCCTCCAGTTTGGACAGGCTATCAAAATGTCATTTTAGATTAATTTAATGACTATCATAGGCGATAGTCATTTTTGTTGCTATATGTTAAATATTTTGATAAAATAATTATGAAAAGAGGAGTGATTAATATGAGAGGACCAAATAGAAAGATATCTTATTGGCGTATAAATGAAGAATGGTATTATACAAAAATTAATTCTAAAGGACATGTAAAATATTATGCAACAGACAAAGCTCCCAAAGAAGCAAAAAAGAGTTTAAATGCTTATTATCGCTATATTAGAATGAGAAAATTGATGGGCACATGGTAAAGATAATTATTATATTTAATATTATTGCAGTTCTCAATATGAGAACTGTTTTTAATTTAATAAAATTTATTAATTTGTTAATTTTTTGTATTAAAACGACAATTTATGAAAAAATGTCAATATTTTGAAAATTTATTGTATTTATGGGAATATATTGTTATAATGGATAAGTCGCTTGTATTGTACAAATGTATGTACAAAAATACAATTTATATTTATGGAGGGTTTTTATTTTATGGAAGATTCCAAGAAAATCAAGTGGTATGGCTTGGCGTTCATGGCCTTCTCAACAGTATGGGGATTCGGAAATGTCCTCAATGGCTTTGTGTACTTTAATGGTATTCAAGTTATCTTTAGTTGGGTTTTCATGTTCGCCTTATATTTTGTACCATATGCTTTAATGGTCGGAGAATTAGGCTCTGCCTTTAAAGATTTAGGTGGTGGTGTCAGTTCATGGATTAATGAAACAATGGGACCAAAGATTGCCTATTATGCTGGCTGGACATATTGGGCATGTCATATTACTTATATTGCCTCAAAGAGTAGTGGTGGCTTAAAAGCCTTAAGCTGGGCTATATTTAGAAATGCGGAAACGTATGATACTTTCCCAACATTGGGTGTTCAACTGGCAACGTTAGCGATTCTGCTGATATTCTGCTGGGTTGCTAGTAAAGGTATGAATCCGTTAAAGAATTTAGCTACCATTGCAGGATCAAGTATGTTTATTATGTCCATTTTATTCATTTTGATGATGTTTGCCGCACCTATCATTAATCCTAATGGTGGTTATGTTTCAATGGACTTTAGTTTAAAGAACATTGTACCGCAATTTAACGTCAATTATTTTACATCACTATCGATTTTAGTTTTTGCGGTTGGTGGCTGTGAAAAGATATCTCCTTATGTTAATAAGGTTGAAAATCCATCAAAAGGATTCCCTAAGGGTATGATTACATTAGCTATCATGGTTATGGTTTGTGCTATTTTAGGAACTGTCGCTATGGGTATGATGTTTGATCCTGAAGTGATTAATGAAAACTTTAGTGCTTATGTATCAAATGGTGCTTATTGGGCATTTCAGGATTTAGGGGAATATTATCATGTTGGAGATGCTATTTTGGTTGTTTATGCATTATGTAATATGGTTGGACAACTTTCAACATTGGTTATCAGTATTGATGCCCCACTTAGAATGTTATTGGATAATGAAGATACACAACAATTCATCCCTAAGGCATTATTAAAGAAAAACCAACATGGTGCTTATGTTAATGGTATCAAATTAGTTGCTGTTTTATCAGGCGCTATCATTTTAGTACAATCTGTTGTTCCTGGAGCTGCTTCAGTATTAACCCAATTAACAAAACTTAATTCTGTATGTATGCCACTTCGTTATTTATGGGTATTTGTAGCTTATATCGCATTACGCAGACAGTTTGATAAATTCCCTGCTGAATATCGTTTTGTCAAAGGTCAGGGATTAGCAATGTTCTTTGGTTGCTGGTGTTTTGCCGTAACATTAATTTGTTGTATTATGGGTATGTATTCAACAGACTTGTTCACAATGGCATTAAATATTATAACGCCAATTGTTTTAACGGCCTTAGGTTTGATTTTACCACAAATTGCAAAACGAGAAGCACAGTAGTATAATATATTTGGAGGTTATATGATGGATAAAGAAATTTCGCAAAATTTATTACAGTTTCTCAAAAAAAGTCCTACAGCGTTTCATGCTGTAGAAAACATCAGACAGAAACTACTAAATAATGGTTATAAAGAATTATTAGAAAGTGAACATTGGCAGATTGATTATAATCAAAAATATTTTGTCACCAGAAATCAATCAAGTATTATAGCATTTCATACTGGACAACCATTATCCAACTATAGTTTTCATATTGTTTCATCCCATAGTGATTCACCAACATTTAAAATAAAAGAAAATGCTGAACTACAAGTGAATGATAAATATATGAAACTCAATGTTGAGCCTTATGGTGGTATGTTATGTGCCACATGGTTTGATAAACCATTATCTATTGCTGGAAGAGTATTAGTGAAAGAAGACAATCAATTTATACCAAAATTATTAAATTTTGATAGGGATTTAGTATTAATTCCAAATGTGGCTATTCATATGAATAGAAGTGTTAATGAAGGCTATGCTTATAATCAACAAATTGATATGTTACCATTATTTGGTGGCAGTGAATGTCAAGCAGGTGAATTTAAGAAGTTAATTGCTAAAGAATTAGATGTTAATGTAGAAGATATTTATGGTTGTGATCTTTATTTATATAATCGTACGGATCCATCTATTTGGGGAGTTAATGAAGAATTTATTTCCGCAGGACGTATCGATGATCTGCAATGTGCTTATACATCTTTGCAGGCTTTCTTAAAAGGTCATAATGATCAAAATATTAATGTCTTTGCATGTTTTGATAATGAAGAGGTTGGTTCTCAATCAAAGCAAGGTGCAGGATCAACAATGCTGTTTGATGTGTTAAAACGTATTAATATGGCTCTCAATAAAACCGAAGAAGATTTTTATTGCGCTTTAGCTTCTAGCTTTATGGTGAGTGCGGATAATGCTCATGCAGTTCATCCTAATCATCCAGAATTAACAGATGCGAAAAACTGTGTTTATATGAATGAAGGTATTGTTATAAAATCACACGCTAGTCAAAAATATACAAGTGACGCCACTAGTGTAGCGATTTTTAAATCCATTTGTGAAAATGCTCATGTACCTGTACAATTCTTTGCTAATCGTTCCGATAAATTAGGTGGTAGTACTTTAGGTAATATTGCAATGTCTCAAGTATCAATGAATAGTGTGGATATCGGTTTACCTCAGTTGGCTATGCATTCATCATATGAAACAGCTGGTATTAAGGATAGTTATTATATGATAAAAGCATTAACAGAATTTTATAATTGTTATATTCAAGAAGGGGAAAACCATATATTAAAGGTTACAAAATAATGAGTTATAAAAAACAATCACAACAAATTAAAAATGAAGATAAACAAAAATATAGTATAGCTTCCATATTAATTATTATGTGTGGATATATTGTTGTATTATTTTTAAAAGAATTCTTAAATCAGAATTATCTTATTCACTTTTATATTGATTCACTCATTGCAGTTGTCGCATTTTATATTACACTTCGTCAAATATTAGGTATTCATCATCTGATTAAGAAATATCATATATCAATGCGACCATTGATCATTATTATTGTTGGTTTTATATTAAGTCTATTTGTAACATGTCTTACTTATGCAAGTCCCTTTGATATAACTTTCTTATTAATTGTTATTGCATTAATAACATCAAAAAGAATATATGACAAAGAGATGGCTAATTAGCCATCTCTTATTCACTTTGTTCGAATTCATGATTTTTGATACGTTTATAGACTTGTAATATGGTTGACGATATCAGTATTCCTAAAGCGATAGACATACTGATTCCTAAAGTTTGAAGTAAACTAGAGATAAATAAATCATCATAACCTTGAACAGCATATAACATAGTATTATAAATACCACTTCCTGGTACTAATGGGAAACAACCGATAATAATGAAAATCGTAGCAGGTGCTTTCAGTATGCGCGCAAACATTTCACTAAGCAGGGCAACTACTAACATCCCAACAAAAGTTTGTAAATAAACATTACCTGTAAAACTTAAACAAACATAGATAAAATAGCCTAATGCTCCTAGAATACTTCCTATCAAGGCAAAATGAATATTCTTAAAAACTCTAAATATTAATGAAAAACCAAAACAGCCAAAAAACGCGGCCAAACAATGTATCAAGATATCCATTATATCCCTCCAATAACCATCACAATACCAACACCTATCGCAATACTCGCAGCTATTAAAATAGCCTCTACAAGCCTCATCGTTCCTGATACGAGGTTACCACCAATCATATCACGTAGACTATTCGTAATCGCAATACCAGGTGTTAAAATCATTAAACAGCCAATAATTGTTGCATCAAATTTTACTATCAATCCTATCTTATAAGCGATAATGGCTATTGTAGCAATAACCATACTAGCTAATATCGTTCTAACAATACTATTGATTGCCAAAGCTTCCATCGCTAATACAACATAAAAAAGCACAAATCCAATACTAGCAGCCACTAGCATTTCTTTAATGCCACCACCAAAAAACATACAAAACATCGCACTAGAAAACATATAACCAAATAGGATTAATGGTAGATCTAGTTTGGTATTTTTTATATAATCAATCCTATTTTTAATTTCCTTATATGTTATTTGTTGATTGGACATCTCTCTAACAAGTTGATTTAATTCGTGTACATGATCTAAATGGATATGACTGCTATGGATGACTTTAGAATAATGATAAGGGGTTCCATCACTTAATTTAAGTGATATTGTAAAATATGTTGGCAAAGCAAAAACTTCAATATCTTCGAAGTTATAAGCTTCACACATGTGCCTTAAGGACTCCTCTACACGATATATTTCAGCTCCATGTTTGAGTAATAAATAACCTATTTCATTAATCATATCTAATAATTCTACTTCATTCATGTTATCTCCTAAATACTTTATTGGTATATTTTTACAATATACAGGCAGTTGTTTTCATCAACTGCCTGTTTTCATTCTTGTAATAATACAAGTTTTCTTATAAAAAGCTATACCATATCCTACAATATGCTGGTATCCTCTTTTTTTAAATTCTTTTTCATATTTTTTATCAATAATCTGTTTAACGCCGTCTTGACTATCTTTTATTAATTGATTGAGAGAATCAGAATGTTTACATTCAATGATAATAACATTATGAGTTATTCTTTTTGGCAATATAGATACATCAAATCTTCCATCACCGCTTTCTTTATTTGATTCTATGTTATAGCCATTAAATAAGCCAACCAGAAAACCATGATAAAAAGCTTCATAATTATCATAATAACTAATACTGCTTTCCAATATATCATTAAGTAAATCCATAGCTATGGTTTCCTGACTATTATCTAATGCGTTAAATAAATCCTGAATTTTAGGAGAAGTATAATCATTAAACCATTCATTGAATGTATTAGTATATATTTCCTTAACTTCTTTATTGGGTATTTCTAACTCATAAATATTATACGATCTATTGATAATCTTATGAATTTTCAAATAACCTGTAAATAATAGAAAGCTATAGATATTACTGATTCTATCCATTTCTCTATAAGTCAATTCAGGCAAAACCTTTTTTTCTATGTATTCTCCGCGAATAAGTAATTCAAATTCATCATGTAGTTGACTATCAGCTTTTTCGATATATTCCTTCACAATGTCATTACCACTTGTATTAGCCCAAAATGATACAGGATCGTCTACACCTTGCATTGTTTGATCAATATATTTCAAAACACTCCATGGATTATATATTTCGTTATTGCCAAACATGTAGCCATAATACCAATCTTTTATAATGCTTATCTTATTATCAATTGAATAATAATGGCATAACTGTTGGACTTCATCAAAAGTAAAGCCGAATCTTTGAGATGATCTGTATTCGGTGATGGAATACACATTAAAGTTATTTAATCCTGTAAATATACTTTCCTTGGATATTCTTAGACAGCCTGCAAAAATACCTTTTTCTAAATTATTATTTGTCTTCAGTCCTCCCGAAAAAACACTTGATATAAATTCAGCCATTGTTTCAAAAAAACCATTTGCATAAGCTTTTGATAAAGGAACATCATATTCATCTATGAGAACAATAACTTTTTTATGATAGTGCTTATATAAATAGGATGTCAAATTTTTTAATGAATCCATAAGATCCCCTTCAGTGGCTCTTTCGTACTCATAATCATTAAGTTTTATTTTTTCAGACTCGTCTAAGTATTGACTATCCTTTAATTCAGGATGCCACAATACAACATCTCTTATAATAGCACCGAATTTTTGTACTTGTAAATCATATGAATTTCTTCGCATATCTTTTAAAGTAATAAAAATAACAGGGTATTGATTTTGGTGTTTCATAACTTCCTTATCTTTGGATATTTCTAAGCCGTCAAATAGATAAGCATTATCTTTTTCATTAATCGAAAAGAAATAATAAAGCATACTCATATTTAGTGTTTTACCAAAGCGTCTTGGTCTTGTATATAAAGCAAATTTTTCATTAATAGCTTCTTTGATAAACATGGTTTTATCAATGTAATAATAATTATCATCAATGATTTCTTTGAAGTCTTCTACACTTGTGGATATTCTCTTCATAATCATGCTCCTTTCTGTTATTTTGTTTTAAAAATTATATCATATATTTTATACAAATACCAATATACAATGAGTTAATAATATAAAGGTATATGTGCATATTCTTCCTTGATTAAATCTTTATTTGATTGTAAGGCTAATAAGGTTGTGGCCTTTATTTCCATATCTAAAGCCGGATGATGGTATTTGGATATATTGGTTATAATCGGATAAGGTGCTATTTTTTTATAACTAGATAAATAACTTCTACCGTTATCATTCATGGCTAATATACGGATATAATCAAGCTTCATAGCTTGTTTGATATCATCTTTACTATTTTGCATTAAAATATGGATAAGCATTCTTG
This sequence comes from Erysipelotrichaceae bacterium, assembly GCA_021201655.1. Classification (GTDB taxonomy): domain Bacteria; phylum Bacillota_I; class Bacilli_A; order Erysipelotrichales; family Coprobacillaceae; genus JAJQDJ01. Next base: position 50,654 of record JAJQEL010000088.1, read on the forward strand.
AAATTCTTGGTTTGGTATAACGTTTGGATGATAGGGCATCAATAAGTTCATTGACTGAATGTACTTGCATAATAACTTTTTTCATAGTATTTTCTAAACCTTCATCAACCATATGGATGCTTCTTAAATCTTCTTTAGAGGATATAGAAATGATATATTGTAGATAGGGAAAATAATCGTTTAATGTATAGTAATGTTCATATAATTCACTATGTGGTAAAAAATCGAATATATCCTTATGATTATAAATAGCATGTCTTAAGGCAGTGGCACTTGATAATGATTGTAAGGTATCATCATGATAATCGTTGGTTCTTAAAATACAATGGGGTTTAATAGGATAATCTTTATTGATGATTTCCTTTACATAGCTTAAACCTAATAAATCATTAGGTGTACGTATTTGTTTATGCATAATATCTTCTAAAGCCTGATTCGTGGCATCAGGATATCGTAATCCTTGTTTCATATAATTTTTAACATATTGATTATAAATATCTTCATGATCTTTGATAGTTTGGGCAATATCGATAAAAACATCAATATTACCTATTTCGCTGCCAAAACACAAATCAGTTACGCCCATCGCATTAAGTAAAAACAAAGCACCCTGACTAAAATAATCAGCACTTTGACAACTATAGACAAATGGCAACTCAATCACAATATCTACACCATATTCAATGGCTATAGCACTTCTTTGCCATTTATCAATAATAGCAGGTTCACCACGCTGGACAAACGATGAAGACATAATCGCAATCGTGATATCAGGATGAACTAATTCCTGAGCTTTTTTGATATGATAAATATGACCATTATGAAAAGGATTATATTCCACAATTAGACCTAAAATACGCATCTATTTCACCTCTAAAGATAGTTTAACATAGAATGAAAAAAAGGGGAAATAAAATAAATTTCAATTGACATATTTACAAGATTTATATATAATGTTGATTGCAGTGTAAAGGGTGATTTTTTTGAAGTGGAATTTACAATGGATTTTAAAGCAAAAAAACAACTGTTTTGATTTTGATGAAACGTTAAATTTTCCTTCTGAGATGTTTCATAACCTTTCTCAAATTAATGGGTTGAGTGAAATTCATGTGACAGGTCATGGTCAATATGATCAAAAAAGTCGTCAGTTATACATTGAATATCAAATCAATGGTGAAATGATTTTACCATGTGCTATTTCTTTAGAAGATGTTGATTATCCTTTTGAAATTGTATCTTCGAGTATTTTTGCTTTTTATAAGCCTGAATTTGAAGAAGATGTGATTGAAGTGAAAAGAGATATCGTTGATTTAACACCTGTTATTTTTCAGGAAATTATGTTAGATGTACCAATGCGTGTTGTAAAGGAAGATGCAGTATTACAAACTCAGGGTAAAGGTTGGAAGGTTTTAGATGAATCGGATGTTTATGATTCATCTGATGAAGAGGAAATTGATCCTCGTTTAGCAGTACTTAAGGATTATTTTAAGGATAAAGAATAAGGAGGTTAATTGAAATGGCAGTACCACAAAGAAGAGTTTCTTCAACAAGAAGAGATAAAAGAAGAACACATGACAAATTAACAGTACCATCAGTAGTTATATGCCCAAACTGTGGAGAATATAAATTATCTCACAGAGTATGTAAACATTGTGGCACTTATAAAGGTCAACAGATCTTATAAAAAATGGTCCTTATAAAGGGCTTTTTTTATTTTACAAAAAAAGCCCTTAAGAGGCTTAATGGCGTAATCCTCTAGCAATCCTATTAGCATAAGGAATAGCATCCAAATATTCTGGATGATCACTAGAAAGATAGAATATAATCAAAAAGTATACCACAACACCGATGATAATTGATAACATCAAAGGTATAAATACCATACGTGTTAACATGAACAATACTTTATAACAAGCCCATACAATGACACCCATAATTGCTGATGCTAATAAAGGCAGCAGAAATGTACGTTTATAGTATTGTTTATATGGCATAGCTTTATGTAGAGAAACTTGATTGAGAATACATACGGATAAACCATATAATATATTTCCTAATAATAAACCATAAACCTTTAAAGGCGTTAAAGCTAATAATAAGAAAGTAATAATCGCATTAATAACCAATGCTATTGCCGCATTTTTTAATGGTTCATTGACTTTACCAAGGGCTTGTAAAATGCCATTAGTTAAAGTAGATAAACCATAGAAAACAACAGCAGGGGTACCAAATGTCAATAACATTGTGGCTGTCTGGATAGTACTTTCCTGTGGAAATAATAATCCCATAATCGGATAAGCTAATACGGACATACCAACTGCCGCAGGGATTAATATCATCATTGTGACATTGATACCAGAACGAATATTTTCTTTAACTTGACCATAATCCTTAATAGAAAAAGCTGAAGAAATAGCTGGTATGGATGCTGTAGACATGGCACTTGCTAAAGCCACTGGAACATTTTGTAATGTTACATATTCACCAGCATAAATACCATATAATGTCACGATCTCGGTAGAATCACCTAAAACTCCATAAAATATATACATATCCATGGTTGTGACAATATTATAAATACAAGTAGCAAAAATAATAGGGGTGACAATATTTAATATCATCTTAAAAATATCTTTATAAGAATCTGTATAAGGATCGTTATCATTTTTGATAACCATATTTTGATGTTTTCTTAAATAGGTACAAAGCATATAAATAAGCCCTATCAAAACCCCAGCACCAGTACCTAAAGCACTACCTGCAGCCCCTACAGATGCCATTTTCGTGCCACCTGTGGCTATATAAGGTTGAATAAACAGCCAGGCAGCGCCAACCGAAACAATCGCATTTAATAATTGCTCAACAATTTGGGAAATAGAAGTATAAACAGTATTTTGATAAGCCTGAAAATAACCTCTAAAAACTCCTAATAATCCAGATAAGAAAATTGTTGGACAAAGCACACGCAAAGCCGTTACAGAATATTCAGTTACTAATAATGGTGCCAAAATAAAGCACAACAGGGCAGCACTGCCACCTACAACACATATATAAATAAACGAACATCTTAATATCTTTTGAACATTATCATATTGATTAACAGCTAATTTTTCACTAATCAGTTTTGATATAGCAGAAGGTATACTATAGGATGACAACAATAATATCATTGCATAAATATTATAAGCTGTAGAATAGTAACCCATACCTTCTGCAGTAATTAAATGAGTTAATGGACTACGATATAATAATCCAATAATTCTTACCAAAATCCCTGCTATCGCAAGAATAGAAGCCTGTTTTACAATTGACCTTGATTTTGCCATGATAAACCTCACTTTCTAATATTCTCTATTATAGCTAAAATTCATCTAAAATCAACATACTTTAAACATAAAAAAAGATATACCTAAGTATATCGTTTAATCTAAAGTATTCACTAATTTAGATAATCTAGATTTTTGTCTAGAAGCATAATTCTTATGATGAATTCCTTTTGATACTGAAGCATCTAATTTTGATGCTACATCATTATATGCAGCAACTGCAGCTTCTTTATTTCCAGCTTCAACTTCAGCTCTTACTTTCTTAATAGCTGTTTTTAATGCACTCTTATAAGATACATTAGAAGCATGTTTTTTATCAGCGTTCTTATAACGTTTAATTTGTTGTTTCATGTTTGCCATAATCATTCACCTCTCTTTTACTCGCTTTGTTATTATAACGAAAAATAAAGGTGAATGCAATCATTTTATGAATAAATGATTATATTTTTTTAGCTTGTTCATAATAAATATGGTGAGAAAATGAATAAATATTATCCAAGAAGTGATTTAGCTATTGAATCCCTAGCAAAAGCAGTATTAGATAAAGACTATAAACATAGTCAACAAACCATCAATAACATAAGTATTGAAACATTTGAAATCTTAAGAATTAGCGATCTCTATCCCCATAACATCGGTCATTACATAGAAATGAGCTTTCCTGATTATGAAAATATTGCTACGTTATCCCAACAATTGAAGAAACAATTATCATCTTTAATAAAACAAAAAACTTTAAAAAATGATCCCTTCATTTTATTTGCAGGTTTAGGTAATATGACTCTTACAAGTGATGCCATTGGTCCTAAAATTGTTCAGCACTTACGTGCGACCCATCATTATCATATAACATTACGTCATCAGCATCATTATTATGATACCATGAATATCATTCCTGGGGTGATGGCTCACACAGGCATGGAAACAGCTGATATGATTCAATGCATTGTGAGGGAAACAAAACCTGATTTAGTTATTGTTATTGATGCCTTATGTGCTATCAGTTATGAAAAATTATGTCATGTTATTCAAATTAATGATGTTGGACTTTATCCTGGCAGTGGTATTGGTAATCATCGCAAAGCCTTGAATGAAGATTATTTAGGGGTTCCAATGATTGCGATAGGTATTCCTACAGTTATTCATGTATCAGCTTTAATGAATGAAATGTATAAGCTATTGGAAGGCTATTTTAAAGAATCGATGGAATCTGCAACAGCTTTAAAAGTAGGAAAAAGAAAAACCTATGAAGGAAAGCTATCGGATGAACAAAGAAGGCTTATCTTAGGAGAGTTAGGGGAACTAGATCAAATGCAACGTCAACAGTTATTTAATGAAGTATTACAACCTTTAGATAAGCAATATATTATGAGTGATAAGCAATTGGATTTAGATGTAGAAATGATATCAAAAATCATTTCTGCTAGCATTAATGATTTAACTATTTAGACACATTTTATTATTTGTATAAATTTTCTGATTCTCATTTGTAATTATTTATTGAATCATTATAATAAAAGTGGAGATGATAAAAATGCCTTGGTTTATTATATTAATCATATGTGCATCCTTAGATTGTTTTGTATTCGCCATGGAAAATGGCGCAACAACAAATAAGATGAATATCACAAAAGCTTTACAGCATAGTTTGGTATTTGGTCTTACTAATATGTTCATGATCTTTATTGGTTATACACTTGCAGATATCTTTTTTACTGAAAGATTATTGAATTTTAATCGTTATCTTGCTTGTATTGTTTTAGTATTTTTAGGTCTTATGTTTTTATTAAAACCATTTTTATCTGAGGAATTTGTAGAACGTCTTAATTTTAATTTTAATTGTTTGGATAGTTTTAAACAGTCCATGCTTTTAGGTATTGATACCTTATTGATTGGTATATGTTTTTATTACTTAAATATTCCTGTCACTTATGAAATTGCCATCGTTTTTTGTATTTCTTTTAGTGCTGTTTATGTCGGCTTGTTTTTAGGTTATTATTTAGGGGCAGCCTATCAAGGTAGAATTTATTCAATATGTGGAGTTTTATCTTTATTGGTGGCTTTTGTCCAAATGTCATCAATTCTTTAAGGAGGGATGTATATGCCTCTTTATAATAAAGTTAATATGAAAGACCTTCTTTCTGAAGGCTTGTATTTATTAGTTTTAGAAAAACCTTTTGAAAAAATAACAGTCAAACAAATATGTGATAAAACAGGTGTTATTAGAGGCACATTTTATAATCATTTTATGGATAAATATGATGCATTAGAATATCTTACAAATCGTTTAATTATTGAAGGTTTTGATCAATCTGATGATGGCGATCTTGCTAAACATATTATCCAAGTCTTTTATGATAAAAAAGAATTCTTTACCCACGCTTTTACCATTACCGGACAAAATAGTTTTGCTAGTATGCTAGAACATATTTTTACTAGTGCCTATACATCTGTTTTTGATCGACTTGATGTTGATTTTTCTAAAGCTCCTGTGACTAAAGATTATTTAGCCCGTTACTTAGCAAGTTCCACTATCTTTATATTTAGAGACTGGACGAAACATAACTTTCAACAATCTCCAGAAGAAATTTATAAAACATTTCAATTCCTATGTTCTTATAGCTTAACTGATATTGTTTATGAGAACACTCATAATAATTAAGGGAAATGAAATATTCAATTCATAATTATTGTTTATGATAACCTTGTCAATGATTTATTGACACTCCACAACTCTTGCTACTTCTCTCCCCTGTAAGAGCTTGTGGAGTTTTTTCTTGTTTATTGTAAGAATAATGTAGTATAATAAAAATGTGGGGTGAGAAAAGTGAAAGATATTGATTATATAAACACTTTTTTTAATATGATTTACCATAATGAGCAGGCGTATATGCGTGATATCGTATCTTCTTTTGATTATATTCAGGGATATTGTGAATGGTTGCTTTCTAGAAATATTGAATGTGATGTATTTCGTAGTATTATGGAAACAGATACGCATCTGTTTCAAGCGAGGATGAAAGCTTCGGATGTCAATCATTTATTACATATTCCTTTTACTGAAGAAGTGAAAAGAATATCTGATGCTTTTATTAATAAAACACATATTGTTTTAATTCCTGGTTTTAATGAAGAAAGTGTATTTCAAATAGATAAATTAGAAAGTCATGGTTATTGTGTTTATAATATTAGAGATTATTTTCAATTATCTGACTTATCATTCTATGATCCTTTTGATGCTTTTTTTCATGCGATGAATCATGCTGATGCATGGCATGGAGCATTGGTTTTTAATGAACAGGAACGTATTTTTATCCCTATTCATAGTGATGGTGATTTAAGGGCACTAAGACAATATATTGAATGGGGTTATGATTTGTTTCAGATTTATGATGTTTATGAAGATGATTCTTATTTTGTACATATTAGTGATACTCATTTTGGTGGTAAAAATAAAACGGAACAGGGATTAGAGCGCCTTTATAGTTCATTGGATCATATTGTGCCTTTATTGAAATCAAATCATCCATTAAAGTTTTTGATTACCGGTGATCTTATGGAATTGCCAAATCGTAAAAATATGTATACGGCCCATGATTTTATGATTAAATTAAAAAAGAATTATAAAGCTGATGTAACTTTTATATTAGGAAATCATGATGTGATAGTTCATGGATTTAATTTTGGCAGAATGCAAAAAAGTAAAGTTATTGCTTATTTGTTAGGTGAAAATATCAAGGTTATAGAAGATGAAAAGATTATTCTTATTAAAATGGATACTACGAGTGAAGGTAATTTAGCTAGAGGAAAAGTTGGACAAAGGCAATTGGATGAAATAGATGAAGAATTATCAGTGATAGATCATATTGAAGATTATACATTGATTGTGATGTTACATCATCATGTATATCCAATTACGAAAGCTCAGTTCATTAAGACAAAATGGCATGAAAAAACTTTTATTAATAATATTGTAGAAACTTCTAAAGTATTGGTTGATGCTCCTTTACTGATTCAATGGTTAAAGAAATATCATATTCAATATGTTGTTCATGGTCATAAGCATTTACCTTTCTTTAGAAAAGAGGATGGTATTTATTATATCGGTGCAGGAAGTGCTACAGGAGGATTGAAGGAAAGCAAGAGTCGTTATATTTCTTATAATTTATTGAAATATAATCTAAGACAAAAGAAAATGACAACTTGCATGATTTTTTATGATGATAAGGCAAAAGCGGAAAGACAGCGTGTAGAAGTTTATTTGTTTAGGAGTGATGATAATGAATCAGGAAATAAATGAGATGATTTTATTTTATAGTTTTTCCAAAGGTTTTGGTAAACCTGTACCAATGGACTATTATGATTTAGTATTGGCTTTTTTAAGGCAGGATAGCTTTTATCAAGAAGTAATACATTACGAAACACTATCATCAGCAATGCAACAATGTCTGCTAATACAGCCAACATTTAAAGAAGATACTTTAAATGCTATTGAAAATTATCAAGAAGATAAATCCAGAATATTGGCGAAATGCTTATTAAAACAAGTTTTAATCTTTAATTTCTATGATTTAGAAATGTGTGGTATTGTTGGGGATAATATGCTTGGTGAAGATGAAAATGCATGGCATTTTGGCAAGCTTGCTTCACAAATGAGTTTTGAAAAGATTATGGAAATGCTCCATCAGCCTAATTATCGTATCGTGATGCTACAAAGTGATAGTCTAGGAAAAGATGTTGATCTATCACAAATTCAACATTTACCAAATATAACCATTTATGAAACCACCGAACAATCCCAAGTAAGAAATAGAATTATCGATGCCAATATTGTTATTACAAATAAAAACCTTATGAATAAAGATACCTTAGAAGATCTCAATCAATTAAAACTTATTTGTTTAACAGCTACTGGTGTCAATAATGTTGATTTAGATTATTGCAGGCAACATCATATTCAAGTAAGAAACATTAAAGGATATTCAACAGATACAGTAGCACAACATACTTTGGCTTTAGCCTTGCATTTAATCGAAAAAAATAAAGCATACGATGATTATGTTAAAACCAAAGCTTATGCTAGAAGCCAGCAATTTAGTTTCTTTGATTATCATTTTCATGATATATCTTCACTAACCTGGGGTATTGTTGGCCTTGGTGCTATTGGCCGTAAGGTTGCTCATATTGCTTCTGTTTTAGGTGCAAAGGTCCAATATTATTCAACGAGTGGCAACAATAGTACGGATGATTATATGCAAGTTGATTTTGATACCTTATTACAAACATCTGATATTATTTCTATTCATGCACCATTAAATGAGCAAACACATTATTTATTTAATGAGGAGACATTACTTAAAATGAAACCATCTGCTTATCTTATTAATGTTGGTAGAGGTGGTATTATTGAGGAAAAAGCCCTGGTTAAAGTGTTGAATGAAGGACATTTAGGCGGAGTTGGTTTAGATGTATTTGAACATGAACCATTGTTAGAAGATGATATGATTTATCATATTGAGGATATGGATAAAGTGATATTAACACCACATGTTGGCTGGGGTTCTATTGAAGCAAGACAAAGGTGTGTGGATGAAACATATCAAAATGTGATGAGTTATATTAATGATGAAGATAGAAATATTGTGGTATAAGAAAACCTTAGAGAAATTCTCTAAGGTTTTTTAAGGGTAACCAAATTTTGTTCGGGTCCCGAAAAGTAATGATATTTTGTTCGGGTAA
>JAJQEL010000033.1 GCA_021201655.1 Erysipelotrichaceae bacterium
AGCAAATCATTTTAATTATTTAAATTGTCTACTTGACAAAATCACTTCAGAATTAAGTTTAATGGATCAATTTAATCTTATTGGTGGAACAAGAATAAGTGCATTTATTATATATACACTTATTAAAGCTGGACTTTATAAGGTTATTAAAAGCACTTCAGGAAGAATTCTTATCCCCAAAATAATTAGTGCTGAATGGAAATCTTAATCTTTTAAGTTTATTAAGCAGAAGGTACAACATGATGGAGGAACTTATATGAAAGAATTATCATTAACAGAACAATGTAGTCTTCAAGGTGGAAGTGCAGTTGCTACAGTTATTATTTATGTATTATTAGGTGCTGGTATTTATAAAATTATTAAGAGTGCTTCAGGTAAAATATCTCTTTCTAAACTTATTAGTATTGAATGGAAGTCATAAAACTTCATTAATGTAGGATGCAGAAGGTACAACATTATGGAGGAACTTATATGAAAGAATTATCATTAACAGAACAATGTAGTCTTCAAGGTGGAAGTGTCGTTGCTACAGTTATTATTTATGTCCTATTAGGAGCTGGAATTTACAAGATTATTAAAAGTACATCAGGTAGAATTTCAATTCCTAAATTAGTCAGCATTGAATGGAAATCTAGTTAAAATGTGAAAGGCTTTATGCCTTTCATATTTTTTAACTTAAAGGCATAATATTGGTAGAGAGGTGAAATATAATGACATTTAAAATAAAGCTTATTCTTTTTGCTATCGGATTTTCACTTTTTAGTATGTTTGGTTTCCATTTTATATGTCAATCTCATATGAAAAATATTTATGCTTGTCAGGTTGGCATTTACAGTGTTGAAGAAAATAAAGATGCAAAAGTTTCACAATTATCTTCCTCAGGTTATGAAACATATACTTATATTAAAGAAAATCAATATTATGTTTTATCAATGATAAGTGAAGATTTATCAGAAATTGAAAAAAAATGCTAGTGAAGTTAATGGCATTGTTAAAACATATTATGTTGATGCCAACATGAGTTATGAAGAATTATTAAAGAAATTAGAAGAAGGTGATATGAATGATTAAAAATTTACCTATTGAAGAAAATCCCAGAGAAAAAGCTTTAAGTCAAGGTATTGAATCTCTAAGTAATGTTGAATTATTAGCATTGATTTTAAGAACAGGGAATAAAGAAGAATCAGTATTACAATTAGCCCAGAGATTATTAAATGAAATTGGTGGATTTCAACAGCTCCGTCAAATTACGTATGCGAAGCTTATTTCTTTAAAGGGGATTAATAAAGCTAAAGCTATTGCCATATTGAGTATTATTGAAATAGCAAAAAGACTAAAAGAAATACCGCAAAGTGATGTTATCTTACAAACACCTGAAGATATATTTTTGTATGTGAAAAACGAACTTATGTTTTTATCGCAGGAAAATTTTGTTTTAATATGTTTGGATTGCCGTAACCATGTTATTAAAAAGAAAACAATCTTTGTTGGTACAGTACAAACTAGTCTGGTTACTCCACGAGAAGTTTTTAAAGAAGCTATAGAGATGAATAGTTCGAAAATTATACTTGTCCATAATCATCCTAGTGGTGATGCCCATCCTAGTCATGAAGATTTATCGTTAACCAAGAATTTTCTGGAAATAGGGACAATGCTGGATATTGAGGTTTTAGATCATGTTATTATCGGATGGAATCAATACTTTAGTGTTGCTGCCATGAAATTTGTATTATGTGAAAAAGATTGAAACTTGTATAAATTATCAAACTCGAATTGCTTTTTTTGATTATAGATATTATAATGTAAAGCGATAAGGGGTGGTATTTTGTTTAACAACAATAAATCAAGCAAGCAAAGAAGAAGAATTATTATAATAACCCTAGTTTTGGTTTTATTTTCAGTGTTTACCCTCATTACCAATCGTTCACCATCGACAATCGAAACAATGTGTAAAGATGTTGTAGCAAATATTGAATATTATGTTATTAAAGCACCAATTCAGTATGTTACTAATCTAATTGATGAATATACATCCCTAAAAGATGTTTTTGAAGAAAATGCACAATTAAAAGAACGTTTTGATGATCTTGCTAGAGAAGCAGCAATGAATGAAGTTTTGCAATCTGAATTAGATGAACTTAAAGAATTAACTGAAATTGATTATTTGCCAACAGACTATCAGGTTAAATATACATATATAATTTCCCGCGATGCCGACAACTGGAATAGTGAAGTCACGATTAATTTAGGAAGTCTAGGTGGCGTAGAGACAGGAATGGCTGTTATTAGTTCTGATGGGATGATTGGTACTGTAACAAGTGTTAATGATATTTCTGCTACTGTCACTTTGTTATCAAGTGAAACGTCATCATCACAATTACCTGTTATGATTTTAAGTGGAGATGATACATATTATGGTTTATTGAATCGTTATGATTTATCTTCACAAACTTATTATGTGACATTACTTAGTGATGCGGAAACAATTGAAGATGATGCTATGGTTGTTACGAGTGGACTTGGTGGTGCTGGAAAAAGTCCTAAAGGTATTTTGGTGGGAACTGTTTCTAGTTACTCAGCTGGTAATGAAACAACGGAATTAAGTTGTAGCGTTTTACCTAGTGCGGATTTTGATTCATTGAATTATGTTGCTGTTGTGCAAAGGGTGAATGAAGAATGAAATCAAGATTGAGAGATAGTATTTTTTTTAAATTCTTTATAATTGTTCTTATTTGTTTTGTTATTGATAGTACTATATCTTTTTTCATGCCTTATAATTATACGAAAACTGGCATTTTTATTGTTCCCTGCATTGGTTTAATGATGTTTGCTTTACTTGTTAATACGATAAAGGGAGAAGAAAGCTATTTATTTGCAGCTTTATGTGGTCTTTATTATTCTGTTGTATATTCTAATTCTTTAGCAATTTATATCCTTGTATATTTAATTATTACTTTTTCTAGAACTTTTTTCAAACTTGAAAAATTGACAATTATTGAAGCTGTATTGTACTGTGGTTCGACAGTTTTATTACAGGAAATTATGTTATACTGGATTATGTGGATTACCAATATCACTAGATATCCAGTTATGTCTTTTCTAATTATGAGACTTTTACCAACAGTTTGTTTTAATATGATTCTTTCGATAGTGGTTTATTGGGTCTACAATAAAGTCAAAGTTGAGGAGGAATAATGTGCTAATAGAGGTTAAAGGTATTAATGATATTTTAATAATGAAAATTAATGAAAAATGTTCATTTGCAGCTATTCTTAATGAACTTGATATGCTCTTGGATCTACCTATCTTTACAAGTGATGGTTATTATCCAAGGGCATATTTTGATTTTGGATGTCGTTTTTTACAAGAAAATGAGTTTTATTGTTTATTGCAGCTGTTGTTTTCAAAAAAATGTATTTTATTTTATGGTATATCTTTACCTATAAAGAATCATGCTATTCAAATTGTTTATGATATATTGCATAATGGTGAAGAACTTCACGTATCTGAAGATACTTTATTTTTATCGGCTATTCATCCAGGAAGTTATCTTTATATTGAAAATGATGTTTATTTTTTGAATGTTGTACAAGGTCATATCATTGCAAAAAATCCCAATGTTAAAATATATGGACAACAATTTTTTGACGCTTCGATTTTGATTAATGATTGTTCCATCCATCATTTGACAACTTCTGCATTAACGAGTGTGTATTATAAAGATGGGCATATTGTTTTAAAGGAGGATGAATATGAGCAGAATTATAGTGATTACTTCAGGTAAAGGTGGTGTTGGGAAAAGTACTACTACTATTAATTTGGGTTATGCTTTAGCTGCAGCAAAAAATAAGGTTTGTCTCATTGATGCGGATTTTGGATTAAAAAATCTGGATGTTATGTTGGGACTTGAAAATCGTGTTATTTTTGATTTGAAAGATGTGATTGAAAATAAATGTACACTTACTCAAATTCTGGTTAAAGATAAACGCTATGAATCATTATATCTTTTACCCGCCTGTAAATCTTTATCTTTTGAAAATATTAATACTGATTATATGGCTAAAATGATTGAACAGTTAAAAAGTCATTTTGATTATATTTTAATCGATAGTCCTGCTGGTATTGAAAAAGGTTTTCAATATGCCAGTGGTTTATCCCATGAAGCTATTATTGTGATAACATTAGACGTGACTTCTTTAAGAGATGCTGATCGTGTGATTGGGTTATTAATGAAACAAGGAGTCAATGATATGCATATGCTAGTTAATAAATATAATGATGAAGATATTGTGAAACATCGTTGTTTATCTTTGAAGGAAGCTTTTGATATTTTAGCAATTCCATTAATTGGTTTGGTTTATGATGATAAAAAAATGATTGAAGCTATTAATACAGGCTTGCCACTATATTTAACCAATTCATCAACTAGCCATTGCTATGATAGAATTGCTAAGCGTTTAGAAGGACAACAAATACCTTTTCAAAAAAATCATAAGAAACCATTATTAGAACGCATTTTTGGTAATTGACTGCATATGATATGATTGAGGTGATACTATGAATGACCTTGATGAAATAAGGAAGCGCATCAATAAGCGTCGAGGTAAGATATTAACTGATTATCATTTTACAAAATTATATAATGCAATGACGAAATTGATGGTGATAATGATTGTTGGCTTAGCAGTTTTATCTTATGTGAAAATCAGTCCTAACGGAACTTATATAAAGGATTACATCTTAAATAGTGACTATTATGAAACTATTTCTTTATGGATATCTGAGCATATATTTTTTAGTGTAAATGATATGAATGTCTCTACAAATATTTCATATACTCATGTAAGTGATAATTATTATACCAGTTCTTCCAATGAAGTTCTTAATTTTGATAATGGCCGTGTTATTTATGTCGGAGAGCAGGATATATTAGGAAATTATGTAACCGTTTTATTAGCAAATGGAGTAGAGGTGACATATGGGCAAATGAATGATATTTTTGTAAGTGCATATGATAGTGTTGAAGCAGCAACTATTTTAGGAACATATGATGATAGATTGATAATGATATTTACTAAAGGTGATAATGAAATCGATTATTCAAGTTTTCTTGAACTTCTTTCGTAAATGGCATATTCATTATGCTTCCATAATATATTTATTATTAGCTTTGCTTGTTCATCAGTTAATATATTATTTATTGGCGATGTTATTAGTCATCATTCATGAATTCTGCCATTATCTTATGGCCTGTTATTTTCATTATCATGTGGAAAAAATCGAAATTTTGCCTTTTGGCGCTTTTTTAAATATAAATGATATTTATACCCATTCTATCATATGCGAAGCATGTGTTATTTTGGCAGGCCCTTGTTCTCATATTTTTATTTATTTTGTTATAAACTTATTACCACTATCATTTTATAAAAATTATTTATTATCAATGAATAAATTAATTCTGCTTTTTAATTTATTACCTATTTATCCATTAGATGGCGGCCGTTTAATAAGTTTGCTTTTACAAGCAATGATGGATTTAAAAACAGCGTTATATTTTCATTTAAAATTATCAATACTATCGTTATGTATTCTATCAGTATTTTATTTTCAATATCAAGCTTTAATAGTTATATGTTATCTCTATTTCCAGCAAATACTTTACTATCATTATATTCCCATATTTTTAAGAACATCATATTTATATATGGATAATAAGCAGAATAAAACCATTATTCATAAGCAATTAAAATATCGTCGTGACTATAATAATTATTATTTATTTAATGGCCAATTGTATACTTCTAAACAGGTTTTATATGCACTATTGGAAAATATATAAATTATTGGAAATAGCCTTGTTTTTTTTGATTCTTTATGCTATTATACACGAGGTATGAAAAAATACACACATTGTGAATTCATGAATCGTGTGCCTAAAAGGTGGTTTGTGTTAGAAACAATGGAGGAAAAAAACAAAAAGGAGGAAGTTACATGGCAGTAATTTCAATGAAGAAGTTATTAGAAGTTGGTGTTCATTTTGGTCATCAAACAAAACGCTGGAATCCAAAGATGGCACCTTACATTTTTACTGCAAGAAATGGTATCTATATCATTGATTTGAAGAAATCATCTGATAAAATTGATGAAGCTTATGCAGCTATGATGGATATTGCAGCTAAAGGTGGAAAAGTTTTATTTGTAGGAACTAAGAAACAAGCTCAGGAAGCAGTTCAAAGCGAAGCTGAAAGATCAGGCAGTTTCTATGTTAATTCACGTTGGTTAGGTGGTACTCTTACTAACTTTAAAACAATTCAAAAGAGAATCTTAAGATTAAAAGAATTGGAAAAGATGGAAGAAGATGGTTCTTTAGAAAGCTATACTAAAAAAGAAGCTATTATTTTAATGAAAGAAAAAGCTAAGCTTGAAAAGAACTTAGGTGGTATTAAGGAAATGAAGAGATTACCTAATGCTATCTTCGTTGTCGATCCTAAAGTTGAACATAATGCTGTTGCAGAAGCAAGAAAATTAGGTATTCCTATTTTTGGTATTGTTGATACCAACTGTGATCCTGATGAAGTTGATTATGTTATTCCAGCAAATGATGATGCTATTAGAGCTGTAAAGATTATTGTTGCAGCTATGGCTGACGCTATTTGTGAAGCAAAGGGCGAACCAGTGACTGTTGCTTATGTCAAAGATGATGATGATAAGGAAGTCTCTATGAATGATGCTGTTGCTTCTGTAGAAGAAAGTAAACAAAGAGGACCTAGATATAAAAATGCTGGACGTCCTAGAAATAACAGAAATGCTGATGTAAGCAAACCAGCTGAAGTTAAAACAACAAAAACGGAAGCATAAAATAAAGGGTAAGGCTTATGTCTTATCCTTTTTGATAAAATAAGGAGGAAATATAAATGGCAATTAATGCAAAATTGGTAAAAGAATTACGTGATAAAACTGGTGCAGGCATGATGGATTGTAAGAAAGCTTTAGAAGCTACTGATGGCAATATGGATGCGGCATTTGATTGGTTAAGAGAAAAAGGTATCGCAAAAGCAGCACAAAAAGCTGATCGTATTGCTGCGGAAGGTTTATCTGCTTTTGTGATTGATGGTAATACGGCTGCTTTAGTAGAAGTTAATTCTGAAACAGACTTTGTCGCAAAGAATGCAGAATTTAAAGAATTGGTTGCTACTATTGCTAAAGCTGTTGCTGCTAATAAGCCTGCTGATTTAGAAGCTGCTAATGCAATTGTAATTGATGGTAAAGATTTAGCAACAATTATTGCTGAAAAAACTGGTAAGATTGGAGAAAAGTTAAGCTTTAGAAGATTTGTTGTATTTACCAAAGAAGATGATGAAGTATTTGGTGCTTATTCACACATGGGTGGAAAGATTTCTGCCATTGCTATATTAGCTAATAGTGATGAAGAAAAAGCAAAGGATATTGCTATGCAGGTTGCTGCAATTAATCCAAAGTATATTGATAGAACAGCTATTCCTCAAGAAGTATTAGATCGTGAATTATCTGTTCTTAAAAACCAGGCTTTAGAAGAAAATGCCAAAGCTGCTAAACCTAAACCAGAAAATATTATAGAAAAAATGGTTCAAGGCCGCTTAAACAAGAATTTAAAAGAAATGTGCTTAGTTGACCAATCTTTTATTAAGGATTCTAATGTTACAGTTAAACAATATTTAGGCAAAGGTGAAGTTAAGGCTATTGCACGTTATGAAGTAGGCGAAGGTATGCAAAAAAGAGAAGAAAACTTTGCTGAAGAAGTCGCTGCTCAAATGAATGGATAAAAACAATGGGGAGGACACTTTTGTGCCCTCTTCTTTGCAAGGAGAATTATAATGAAGAAGTATAAAAGGGTTTTGTTGAAAATAAGTGGTGAAGCTTTAGCTGGTGAAAAAGGTTTCGGAATTGATCCAGTAACAGTTGCTGATATTGCCAGACAAATTAAAGATGCCAAATTATTAGGTGTGCAAATTGCGATTGTTTGTGGTGGCGGCAATATTTGGCGTGGTAAAACTGGCAGTGAATTAGGCATGGAAAGGGCTAATGCCGATTATATGGGAATGTTGGCTACGGTTATGAATGGTATGGCCTTACAAAATGCTTTAGAAGATATTGGTGTAGAGACAAGACTACAAACGGCTATTGAAATGAAAGAGGTGGCCGAAATTTATATTCGTCGTCGTGCCATTCGTCATTTAGAAAAAGATCGTATTGTTATTTTTGGTGCAGGACTTGGTAGCCCGTTTTTTACAACAGATACAACTGCGGCCTTACGTGCTGCAGAGATTAATGCTGATGTCATTTTAATGGCTAAAAATGGTGTTGATGGTGTTTATTCAGATGATCCTAAAATCAATCCTAATGCCAAAAAATATAATCATATTTCATATTTAGATGTATTAAATGAGGATTTACATATTATGGATCAAACAGCAATTACTTTGTGCAAGGATAATGATATTGATTTATGTGTCTTCAATATGCAGGAAGATGGCAATATTGCCCGTGCCTGCAACGGAGAATCCATTGAGACTACAATATCCAAAGGAGGAGAATAATATATATGTTAGATTTGATATTGGAAGATACGAGGGAAAGAATGGATAAATCTATTGAAGCTCTCAAAAATGATTTATTAACTGTTAGAACAGGACGTGCAAATCCAACAATGCTTAACAGTGTACAGGTTAATTATTGGGGTGCTATGACACCACTTAACCAAGTGGCTGGTATATCTGTTGTAGAGGGACGTCAACTAGTTGTTAAGCCTTATGATAAAAATAGCTTAAAAGATATTGAACGTGCTATTTTTGAAGCTAATTTAGGTTTAACACCGCAAAATGATGGTACATTAATACGTATTAATGTTCCAGCTTTGACCGAAGAAACAAGAAAGAATTATGTTAAGCAAGCTAAAAAGTTTGCTGAAGAAGGTAAAGTAGCTATGCGTAATATTCGTAGAAGTGCTAATAGTGAGCTTAATAAAGCTGGACTTACTGAAGATGAAGTAAAAATCGGTAAGGAAGATGTTCAAGACCTTACAAATGAGTATATTAAAAAGATTGATGCTCTTTTAAAAGAAAAAGAAAACGATTTAATGAGCGTTTAGGAATTATTGGCAGTACATTTCATGTACTGCTTTTTTTTGAAGCTCGTCAGGCATTTATATTTTTGTTTTCATTGAAGTTTTATTATGCTATAATACATGTTGATTACGAGGTGAGCTTATGTTTGTAAATAAAAAAACGGATGATTTAGATTTGAATAATATTCCGGCACATATTGCTTTTATTATGGATGGCAATGGAAGATGGGCTAAAAAAAGAAAAATGCCACGTACTTATGGGCATCATGAAGGTACAAAAACTATTCGAACTTTAGCTTTAGAAGCGAATCGTTTAGGAGTAAAGGCAATGACAGTCTATGCCTTTTCTACGGAAAATTTTAAGCGTGAAGCAAGTGAGGTGGAGTATATTTTTAAACTTCCTAAGGAATTCTTTGATTTATATTTAAAAGAATTGGTGGAAAATAATGTGCAGATAAGATATATTGGTCATCTAGAATTAGCACCGCAGGAAACAAGAAATATTATTACAGATGCTGTTGCAAGAACTTCTCAAAATACGGGGCTTATTTTAACTTTTGCATTTATATATGGTGGTCGTGATGAGATTGTTCAAACAACAAAAAAAATTTGTGAAAAATATAAAAATGGTGAAATAGAATTAGATGATATTACGGAAGATTATTTTGAACAACAACTAATGACAGGTGATTTACCACCAGTTGATTTAATGATTAGAAGTAGTGGTGAATATCGTTTATCAAACTTTTTACTTTGGCAGTTAACTTATGCTGAATTTGTTTTTGATGATACTTTATGGCCTGATTTTGACGAAGCAGAGTTACATCGTTGTATTCGTATATATCAAGGCCGTGAACGTCGTTTTGGAGGCGTATTGAAATGAAAACACGTATTATTACAGGTATTGTTTTAGCTCTCATTATATTACCATGTGCAATCTTAGGTGGTATACCTTTTCAAATTTTAATTGCATTTTTAGCAGCAAGTGCAGTTTTTGAAATTTTATCTATTTGTAATCGTCCTAAAACACCTGCTTATTTTTATCCAATAGTAAGCATTTATGTTTTTTATTTGATCTTTTTGGAAAAAGAAATGATCTTTTCTAGTGCTATGATTGGTTTATATCTTATTGTATTATTTACATGTAGTATTTTCGATGAAAGCTTGAATCTTAATCGTATATGTTATTATTTTACTGCTGCGACAATGATTGCAATGGGTTTTCATAATCTATATTTAATACGTATTGATTATGGCTTTGCTTATATCTTTTTATTGGCCTTAGTTACATTTGGCTGTGATAGCGGAGCTTATTTTGCTGGTATGCGATTTGGAAAACACAAATTGATTCCTAGATTATCTCCTAAAAAAACTGTTGAAGGTTCGTTGGGTGGCATTATTTTAGGTACCCTTTTAGCCACACTATTTGCTTTGCTTATTAACTTAAATATTTCCTTAGTTGTGCTTATTATAGTTAATATTGTTTTAACGATAACAAGTCAAATTGGTGATTTAACTTTTAGTAGTATTAAAAGGACTTTTGAAGTCAAGGATTATTCAAATATTTTACCTGGTCATGGCGGTATATTAGATCGTTTTGATTCATTGCTTTTTAATTCTCTAGTATTTGGTTTATTACTATATTTTATAAATTGGATGGTGATATAATATGAAAAAGATTACTGTATTAGGAGTTACTGGTTCAATTGGACAGCAAACTGTTGATGTTATAAGGCATAATAATGACGAATTTGAAATTGTCGCTATGTCAGCTGGTCAAAATATTGATTCTTTAGAAAAAATTATGCGTTATATTCATGCTAAATATATATGTGTTTCTAAGCAGGAAGATCAACAATATTTACAAAGAAAATATAAGGATCGTATCTTTTATTATGGTCAGGAAGGTCTTATTAAGATTGCAACATTGCCTGATGTTGATATTGTTTTAAATGGTATCGTTGGCTTTGCTGGTTTATTACCCACTATTGAAGCCATCAAGAAACATAAAGATATTGCTTTAGCAAATAAAGAAACTTTAGTTGTTGCTGGACATTTGATTATACCTTTAGTAAAAGAAAATAATGTTAAGCTGTTACCAGTAGATAGTGAACATTCTGCTATTTTTCAATCATTAAATGGGGAGAATCATGGTGATATAGAAAAAATAATCTTAACTTGCAGTGGTGGAAGTTTTAGAGATAAATCAAGATTTGAATTGCGTAATGTAACAGTTGACCAGGCATTAAAACATCCAAATTGGTCAATGGGAGCAAAAATTACTATTGATAGTGCTACTTTGTTTAATAAGGGATTAGAAGTTATGGAAGCCCATTGGTTATTTGATGTTGATTATGATGATATTGAAGTTTTAATACATCCCGAAAGTATTATTCATTCCATGGTAGAATTTCAGGATACGGCAATTATTGCTCAACTTGGCACACCTGATATGCGTTTACCTATTCAATATGCTTTATCTTATCCAAATCGTATACCATTACATGGTGGTAAACGTCTTAATTTGGCTGATATTGGTTCACTTCATTTTAGCAAGCCTGATTTAAAAAGATTTCATGCTTTAGCTTTATCTTATGAAGCTGGTCGCAAGGGAGGTTCTATGCCATGTGTTTTAAATGGTGCTAATGAAGAAGCAAACTTATTATTTAGAAATAGAAAAATTGCTTTTTTAGATATTGAAAAACTTGTCGAAGAAGCTATGTATGCACATGAATGGATAAGTCATCCATCATTGGAACAATTATTAGAAGCTGATCGATGGGCTAGAGAATTTGTTTTGAAGAAAGTAGGAGCTGATTAAATGCAGACAATTATAAGCATTATCGTTTTTATATTAATTTTGGGTTCAATTATTATTATTCATGAATTTGGACATTTTATGGCAGCTAAATACTTTAATGTTTATTGTAGTCAGTTTTCTATTGGATTTGGTCCAAAAATATGGTCTAACCAAGGAAAAGAAACTGAATATGAAATACGTTGTATCCCTTTTGGCGGATTTGTTGCTATGGCAGGGGAAGATGATCAGGTAGATAATGAAGATTTAAAAGATATCCCCGTAGAACGTACGCTAAAAGGAATTAAGACTTATCAAAAAATTATTATTTTTGCTGCTGGTGTGTTTATGAATTTTGTTCTTGCTATCGTAGTTACACTAGGTGTGAATCTTTTTGCTGGACAATTAGCAGTAGATCAATGTGTTGTAGGTGGGATTCCTGATGATTCACCAGCTATAGATTCAGGCTTAGAAGTAGGTGATATTATTTCTCAAGTTGATGTTTGGGAAACTGGTGAAAGTATTCTTATTTACAGCTATAGTGATTTATCATTATCTCCTGAAAATTTAAATTTATCCTCTGATACCATAAATGTCACAATTACTGTCCTTAGAGATGATGAAGAAGTCAATTTAGATATGCAAATGTATTATAATGAATCAGATGGAACATATAAAGTAGGTTTTACCCAGGCAACCCGTGCCATGAGTATTAGTGAAGCTTTCACTTATACATTTACTTCGCTTGCTTCAATGAGCGTGGTTATTATCCAGGCTTTGGGACAGTTAGTAGTGAATTTTACAGGTACAGTTTCACAATTATCTGGTCCTGCGGGTATTTACCAAATTACATCAGAAGTCACTTCTACAGGCCAAATTGAATATATTTTTAGCTTGTTAGCTATGCTTTCTGTAAATGTTGGTATTTTTAATTTGATGCCAATTCCTGGCTTGGATGGATGTCAAATTCTTTATGCTGTAGTAGAAAAGATTATTGGTAGAGAATTACCACAAAATCTTAAAGTTGCTTTACAGCTGGTTGGTTTAGGGCTGGTTTTATTATTGATGGTGATTGTCACTTATCAGGATATAGTCCGTATGCTTACGTAATGAGAGGTGACGTATGAATAAAATAAGTATTTTATTAAAACAATTAGAAATTGAAAATAAAGTTGATAAACTAAAAGCTGTGCATTTAGATAAGGTTGAGGTTTATAGTGATAATTCATATGAATTTTATTTTAGTGGTTCTTGTTTAATTCCTTTTAATGAAATGAAGATTTTATATGATGCTAAAGATTGTTTCCCTTATTCATGTGAATTTATTTTTCAATGGTTTGATCATGATTATCATGACATTATTGATTATGCTTTATTTATTTTTGATAGTTTAAAAAGCCGTTATCCACAACTTCAAAATATTACTTCAGAATTATTGAGTTTTCAAGATAATACTTTAAAAATTGAAGTTGTCAATGATATTCAATTAAAATCCATGGAAAGTTTATGTACGCTTTTTCCTCGTTATTTTAAAAAATTTGGAATTGATATTAATTTTGCTGTATTTATTAATCAGGAAAATGAAGTTTATCAATCTATTCAAGAGGAAATGAATCAAATTGATAATATTGAAATTGATGCTCGTACTTTGCCAGATAGTTTTAAACAAGTTCCAAAAAAGAAAACTAAAAGTTATAAGAAAGATTATTTAAATGTTATCATTGATGATATCGATAATACTGTGCAGGATGTTATGATACAAGGTTATGTCTTTAAGGAAGAGTCGATTAAAACTAAGGCAGGTACAACAATTCAATCTTTATATGTAACGGATTATACGAATAGTATCATTGTTAAAAGATTTGAAGATAAGAACAGAAATACGATTGAAGAGATCAACAAATTAAAAAAGGGTGGTAAATGGATTAGAGTACGTGGCCGAGTTGAATATGATTCATTTGTTAAGGATTTGGCTATTCGTTCTTCTGATATTGAAATTATTCCTTCGCCAAAGATTAGGGATGATGATGCACCTGTTAAACGTGTTGAACTTCATGTCCATTCTAAGATGTCGGCAATGGATGGCATCGGCAGTATTTCTGATTATGTTTCTAGAGCTGCTTATTGGGGACATAAAGCGATAGCAGTTACTGATCATGGTAATGTTCAATCATTTCCAGAAGCTCAAAGCGCTGCTATTAAAAACAATATTAAAATGATATATGGTGTGGAAATGTATATGATTGATCCTGATTTTACAGTTGTATACAATGAAGCTGATATAAATTTAAAAGATATGACATTTGTTTCTTTTGACTTAGAGACAACAGGCTTATCAGTTATAGATGATGATATAACAGAATTTGGTGCTGTCAAAATGAAAAATGGGCAGGTTATTGATCGTATTCAAAGTTTAATTAAACCTAACAAGAAGATTTCTGAAAAAATAACTCAATTGACACATATAACCAATGAAGATGTTGAAAATGCTCCTACTATTTTAGAGTTTTTACCAAAAATACTAGAATTCTTTGGCGATGATGTTATAGTGGCCCATAATGCAACTTTTGATGTTGGTTTTTTAAATGAAATATTGCTTAGAAATGGCTTTGAAAAACTAACTAATCCAGCCGTAGATTCTTTGGCATTAGCCTGGAAGTTGTTACCTGAATTAAAGGGATATCGTTTAGGTAATGTTTGTCGTCATTATCATATTATGTATGATGGCGATGCTGCCCATCGTGCCGATTATGATGCAGAAGTTTTAGCTGCTGCCTTTCATTTGATGTTACATGACATGATGCAGCAAGCTTACTATAATCTTAAAGATATGAATGCCATGACATGCATTGATGCCTATAAAACTGTAAGACCTAAACATATGTGTGTTTTAGCCAAAAATAAGAAAGGTTTAAAAAATTTATTTAAACTTGTTTCAGAAGCCAATACGACTTATTTTGAAAAAACATCACGTATTCCGCGCGCTCGCTTAGAATACTATCATGATGGTTTATTATTTGGAAGTGGCTGTTATAATTCTGAAATTTATGATTTAGCTATGACAAGAGGTATTGATGAATTAAAAAAGGCGATGGAATTTTATGATTATATTGAAATATTACCTTTGGATATTTGTGAATATTTTATAGAAAGAGGTAATATTGATACCAAAGATGATCTTGTTAGAATTTTAAGACGTATTGTTGATTGTGCTAAATCGATGAATAAATTGATTGTGGCTACTGGTGATGTTCATTATTTAGATCGTGAGGACAAAATATATCGTGATGTATTTACATGTAATCCTAAAATTGGTTTAGGAGGAGCGTTGCATCCTTTAACAGATCGTCATAATCCGGCTGCCTGGACTCCTGATGAATATTTTAGAAACACTCAGGAAATGATGGATAGCTTACCTTATTTAAGTGAAGCAGAGAAACAGGAATATGTGATCGAAAATTCTAATAAGATTGCTGATATGATTGATGGTGATTTCCATGTTGTACATGATAAATTATATACTCCACATATTGATAATGCAGATGAAAACTTACGTCAGTTATGTTTTGATAATGCTCATAAGCAATATGGGGAAGTATTACCTGATATAGTAGAAAATCGTTTAACAAAAGAACTTGATAATATTATCAAGCATGGTTTTGGTGTTATTTATTACATTGCTCATAAACTTGTTAAAAAGTCTAATGAGGCAGGTTATCTAGTGGGAAGTAGGGGCTCAGTGGGTTCTTCTTTTGTTGCCACTATGGCAAATATTTCAGAAGTTAATCCATTACCTCCTCATTATTATTGTCCACATTGTCAATATAGTGAATTTTTACCAGAGGGGACTATTGCTAATGGCTATGATTTACCACAAAAAACCTGTCCTGTTTGTGGTCATTCCCTTAAAGGCGATGGACATAATATACCATTTGAAACATTTCTGGGATTTAATGCTGATAAAGTACCTGATATTGATTTAAACTTTTCTGGCGATTATCAGCCAACAGCTCATGCTTATACTAAAGAAATATTTGGTGAAAGTCATGTTTTTCGTGCAGGAACGATTTCTACTGTTGCGGAAAAGACGGCTTATGGCTATGCTAAAGGCTATGCTGAACTTATGGGTAAAGAAGATAGCATGCGTTCAGCTGAATTAGAAAGAATTGCTAAAGGCTGTACAGGTGTTAAACGTACGACTGGTCAACATCCTGGTGGCATTATTGTTATACCGGAAAATATGGATGTTTTTGATTTTACTCCTTATCAATATCCTGCAGATGATTTATCAGCTGAATGGAAAACAACGCATTTTGATTTCCACGCTATTCATGATAATGTCTTAAAGTTTGATATTCTTGGTCATGTTGACCCTACAGTTATTAGAATGCTTCAGGATTTAACTGGTGTTAATCCAAAAGATATTCCAACTAATGATCCTTATGTCATGAGTCTTTTTAATTCAACAGCAGCCATGGGCATAGATTTAAGTTTTATGGATTGTCGTACTGGGGCTTTAGGTTTACCGGAATTTGGCACTAAATTTGTTCGCGGCATGCTTGAACAAACACATCCTTCGTCATTTAGTGATTTAGTTATCATTTCAGGTTTATCCCATGGGACTGATGTTTATTTGGGTAATGCTGAAACCTTAATTAGTTCAGGTACATGTACGCTTAAAGAAGTTATCGGTTGTCGTGATGATATTATGGTTTATTTGATTGAAAAAGGATTACCTAACAAAGATGCTTTTGATATTATGGAATGTGTTCGTAAGGGTCGTTCTCCTACTGTTTTCCCAGAAAAACATTATGAAGAATTAATGCGTCAATATGATGTTCCTACATGGTATATTGAATCTTGTAAGAAGATAAAATATATGTTCCCTAAAGCTCATGCAGCAGCATATGTTTTAAGTGCTATTCGTGTGGCCTGGTGGAAACTTTATTATCCTCGTGAATATTATGCTGTCTATTTTACGACGCGCTGTGACGCCTATGATATTGAGACAATGATACAAGGAAAAGAAGCTGTTTTAACTAAATATAAAAAAATTCTTAATGACAAGAAAAACGGTATAAAAGCATCAAATAAAGATGAAGCACTCATTTCTGTATATGAAATATGTTTAGAAATGTTTGAAAGAGGTTTTCATTTTACGAATATATCTTTAGAATATTCTGATTCACAAAATTTTACTGTGGATCCTAAAGATACAAGTGCTATTATTCCACCTTTTACTTCAATAGATGGGTTAGGAGCTTCGGTAGGAGATAGTGTTATTGAAGCTAGAAATGAAAATAAGTTTTTATCTGTTGAAGATGTTACAAAACGTACGCGTTTAACAAATACGCAATTGGATTTTTTATCAAAATTAGGTGTTTTTGATCATTTATCACAGAAAAATCAATTATCTTTATTTGACTTATTATAAAAATATTGATGAATACTTGTAATTTTTTATTAAGTGTGATATATTATCACTGTAATCAGTGATTTACGAGAGGGGAAACCCTCTCGTTTCAATTTGTAAACGGAGGAAAATATGTTAGAAAAGATTACGGAATATATCCAGCCGATTCTTGAGAATCATGCTTGTTATCTAGATGATATCGAATATAAAAATGAAAAAAATGAATGGTATTTACGTATATTTATCGATAAAAACCAAGGATCTTTGGATATGGATACATGTGTTGCAGTTAGTGAAGATGTTTCTGCTATGCTAGATGAAGTTGATTTAATTCAAAATGAATATTATTTAGAAGTTTCCTCACCAGGTGCTGAAAAACCTTTGAAGACTTTAGAAAAAGTTAAACAGTCTATTGGTGAATATGTTTATATTCAATTAAAGAATCCTAAAAAAGGAATGAATGATATTTACGGAACAATTTTAAATGTTGAAGATAATATGATTGAACTTCAGTATTTAGATAAGAATATAAAGAAAAAATGTTGCATTGCATATGATAATGTTGCATTTATTAGATTAGCCGTCAAGTTTTAAAGGAGGAAAGAAAGATAATGGCTAGTAAAAAATTTATCCAGGCTTTGGAATTATTAGAAGAAGAAAAAGGAATTGAAAAGGAAGTTGTTTTAGATGCTTTAAAAGAAGCAATGGAAAAGTCATATAAACGAAATTATGCTGGAACTGAATCAAAAGTTGAAATTGATATTAATCCTAATACAGGTAAGATTAGAATTTTTGAGACTAAAGATGTTGTTGATGATGTTATGGATGAAGACTATCAATTATCATTAGAAGAAGCTCAGGCCATTAATCCTAAATATAAATTAGGAGATCAGGTTGTTAGTGAAGTTGACCCTAAAGTTTTTGGACGTTTAGCAGCAATCCAAACAAAACAATTATTACGTCAAAAAATTAGAGAATCAGAAAAAGATGCTTTATTTAATGAATATATTGATAAAAAAGATGATATTATCAATGGTATCGTTGATCGTGTTGAACCTAATTTTGTGATTGTTAATATTGGTAGAACAGGTGCTTTATTACCTAAAAATCAGCAGATTCCTGGGGAAAAACTTGTGGATGGACAACATATAAAAGTTTATGTTAGTGATGTTGTTAGAGAAACAAAGGATACACGTATCAAGGTATCTAGAACAGAAGCTGGACTAGTTAGAAGATTGTTTGAACAGGAAGTACCTGAAGTTTATGATGGTATAGTCGAAATTGTGTCAGTTTCTAGAGAAGCTGGTGAACGTAGTAAAATAGCGGTTACATCTAGAAACGATGACATTGATCCAATTGGTGCATGTGTTGGTAAGAGCGGCACACGTGTTAACAATGTTGTTAAAGAACTAAATGGTGAAAAAATTGATATTGTGGAATGGAATGAAGATCCTGTTGTTTATATTTCTCATGCCTTATCACCATCTGAAGTCAAACATGTAACTATTAATGAAGAAGAAAAGAGTGCTTTAGTTATTGTCCCTGATAATCAGTTGTCTTTAGCAATTGGTAAACGTGGTCAAAATGCCAGATTAGCTGTCCGTTTAACGGGCTGGAAGATTGATATTAAATCTGTCAGTGAAGCTATGGCTGAAGGTTTAGCTTATGATGATGATTCAGAATTTAATAAATCTTTTGAAGAAGAGATGACTAAAATAGAAGAACCAATTGCTGAACCAATCATTCAAAAAGTTGTCGAACCTGTTAAGGAACGTATTGTCATTGAAGATATTGAAGAAGATACGAATGATGAAAATATCGAAGAAATAGTTGATGATGAAGAAACATTTGATGATGAAGAAACATTTGATGATGAAGAATATGATGACGATGATTATGAATATGATGATTATGAAGAAGAATATGATCCATATGAAGAATATGATTCTTATTATGATGATTAGGAGATAAATATGGCAAGAAAAATACCTTTAAGAAGATGTGTAGCTACAGGTGAACAGCTACCCAAAAAAGAACTTATTCGTATCGTTAAAAATAAAGAAGGAGAAGTCTTTGTTGATCCTACTGGTAAGATGAATGGCAGAGGGGCTTATTTAAAATGCAGTAAAGAAGCTATTGAATTAGCTAGAAAAAAAGGTGTATTAGATAAATCATTGGAAATTAAAGTTCCTGAAAGCATATATGAGGAGTTAATGAAATATGCTCAACAATGATGTTTTATCATTGTTGGGACTGGCCATGCGTGCAAGAAAAATTAGTCATGGTGAGGTGTTATACAATGATATTCGCCATAGACGTGTTTATTTAGTCATTATAAGTGAAGAGGCAAGTCATAATACGAAAAAGAAATTATCTGATAAATGTACATATTATCATATTGATTATCATATAATGGGGTGCACAGATGAGATTTCTAAAGCTATTGGAAAAGATAATCGTGTTGCTGTAGGAATAAAGGATCGAGGTTTTGCAAATAGTATTAAGTTAAAGTTAGGAGGTTGATGGTAATGGCAAAAAAGAAAAATCAAGGGAAGAGAAAAGGAAATCAATATAAAAAAAAGAAAATGGTTTCTAATATACCAAATAAGCAAGCCGCAAAAATTGGTGATGGCATTGTAGAATATGAAGAAGGTATTACTGTAGGAGAATTGGCTGAAAAAATTGGACAAACTCCAGCTAATGTTATCAAAGTATTATTTATGCTTGGTATAATGGTGACGATTAATTCTTCTTTGGATGATGAACAAATCGAACTTATTTGTCTTGAATATGGTTACGAGCCTAAGAAAAAAGTCGTTGTTAATGAAGTTCATTTTGAAGATATTGAAATAATTGACAACGAAGAAGATTTGGTTAGTCGTCCTCCTGTCGTTACAATAATGGGTCATGTGGATCATGGTAAAACTACTTTATTGGATTATATTCGTAAATCACGTGTTGTTGAAGGTGAATTTGGAGGCATTACTCAACATATTGGTGCATATCAAGTTAATGTTAATGGTAAAAAAGTTACATTTTTAGATACACCAGGTCACGAGGCATTTACCGCTATGCGTGCGCGTGGAGCCCAAGTAACTGATATCGTTATTATTGTTGTTGCTGCGGATGATGGGGTTATGCCCCAAACTAAGGAAGCTGTTGACCATGCTTTGGCAGTAAAAGTTCCAATTGTTGTAGCAGTTAATAAAATTGATAAAGAAGGTGCTGATCCAGAACGTATTAAGATGGAAATGAGTGAATTAGGACTCATGCCTGAGGATTGGGGCGGTGATACAGTTTATTGTAATATTTCTGCTAAAAAGGGTATTGGTGTTTCTGAATTATTAGAAACTTTAACAGTAGTTGCAGAATTGGCTGATTTGAAAGCAAATCCTAAACGTTATGCATATGGTAGTGTTATCGAAGGACGTTTGGATCGAGGCAGGGGCCCTGTTGCTACTTTGCTTGTACAAAATGGTACTTTGCATGTTGGTGATCCAATAGTTGTTGGTACAGCCTTTGGACGTGTGCGAAAGATGCTTAGTGATAATGGACGTGAAATGCGTGAGGCTACACCATCTACACCTGTGGAAATTACAGGTTTAAATGAAGTTCCAGTAGCTGGTGATAAATTTATGGTTTTTGAATCAGAAAAGAAAGCCCGCCATATTGGTGAAGAAAGACAAAAAGCACGTCAAATTGAGGAACGTGGTATAAGTTCAGCTATGAGTCTAGACGATTTGTTTAATCAATTAAAAGAAGGCGAAATTGTTGATTTAAATATTATTGTCAAAGCTGATGTGAATGGAACTGCTGAAGCGGTAAAGGGCTCATTGGAAAAAATTAATATTGATGGTGCCCGTGTGAATGTTATTCGTTCAACTGTTGGCGCTATCAGTGAATCAGATGTTTTATTAGCAAGTGCTTCAAAAGCTATTATTTATGGATTTAATGTAAGACCAGATGCTAATGTAAGACGTAAAGCAGATGAAGAAGGGGTAGAAATACGTTTACATAATGTTATCTATAAAATGGTTGAAGAAATTGAAGCCGCTATGAAAGGTATGTTTGCTCCAGAGCTTGAAGAAGTTGTTACAGGACAAGCAGAAATTAGACAGATATATAAAGTTTCAAAAATTGGTAATATCGCAGGCTGTATGGTTACTGATGGCTATATGCGTCGTGACTGTGCGATACGCCTTATTCGTGACGGTGTTGTTATTTATGAAGGTAAAATGGGTTCTTTAAGACGTTTTAAGGATGATGTTAAAGAGGTATCAGCTGGTTATGAATGTGGTATTACTATCGAAAATTATAATGATATCAAAGAAGGAGATATCATTGAAGGTTATATAATGGAAGAAGTAGAAAGATCATAAGGAGGCAAATATGACAGTCAAAAAAGACAGACTTAATGCTAGCATTATGCGAGAACTATCAGATATCATTCAAAACGATGTGAAAAATAAGGAAATTGGGTTTTGTACTATAACTGGAGTCGAAGTAACAAGTGATTATTCTTATGCAAAAGTTTATGTATCTTTTTTATCAAAAAATCCTCAAAAGAAATTAGATGCTTTAGAGCGCTCAAAAGGATTTATTCGTTCAGCATTATCTAAACGTTTAACCATTCGTAAATGTCCTGAACTTATCTTTGTTTTAGATACTTCTATTGAATATGGTAATAAAATTGAATCTATTTTAAATAGTTTAAATGATGATTAGTGAGGATAAAACCTCACTTTTTATTGTACATATTATTTTAAAGTTTCAGTTGAAGTGTTATAATAAATTCAGGAGGTTAAAATAATGAGGAAATGTATTGTGAACGGGAAGATAGTTTTGAAAAATGAGACTATTGAAGCTAATGTTTTTATTGAAAATGATGTCATTAGCGAAATCAGTCAAAGAAAACCAGATGATGAAGAGATTATTGATGCTCATGGTCTATATGTAAGTCCTGGCTTTATTGATGTTCATACCCATGGCCGTGGTGGTAGTGATGCTATGTATCCAACTTTTGATGATATCAATACTATCTCTAAGGCAACGTTAAAAACGGGAGTCACCAGTTTTTTACCAACAACGATGACAATGCCTGTAGAAGATATTGCTAAAGCGATTGAAAATATTGATAACAGTAAAAATAAAGTTGAAGGTGCACAAATATTAGGTATTCATCTTGAAGGCCCATTCTTTAACAAGAAATATAAGGGAGCACAAAGTGAAGAATGCATGATTTTACCTACAATAGAAAATTACCAATCATTTGTAGGTGAACATCAAGATATTATCCGCAAGATATCTATTGCTCCAGAATTAGAGCATTCTTTAGAATTAATAGATTATCTTAAAGATAAAAATACAATTGTTTCAATTGGCCATACGAATGCAACTTTTGATGAAGCCCAAGCCGCAATAGATGAAGGTGCCACAAGTGGAACACATACTTATAATGCAATGACACCATTGACACATCGTAATCCTGGTGTAGTTGGAGCTATTATGCTTAATGATAATGTATATGCAGAACTTATCTTAGATGGTATTCATGTAAGCTTTCCTGCCGCTAAAATTTTATTAAAAATGAAAGGATTGGATAAGTTAACACTCATTACTGATTCATTAGAGGCCGCTGGCTTAGAAAATGGAACCTATCGTTTAGGAACTTATGATGTTTATGTCAAAGACGGTGAAGCTAGATTAGCTGATGGTACTTTGGCTGGTAGTGTTTTAGCTTTGAATATTGCGGTTAAGAATGCTTATCAAAATCTTGGTATTACTTTAAATGAAGCTGTTAATTTAGCTAGTTATAATCCTGCACAAAGCTTGCACGAAGATAAACTAGGAGAAATTAAAACTGGAAACTATGCTGATATTATTTTCTTTGATGATGATATTGATATTAAAAATATAATGATTAAGGGACAAATGAAATAGGAGAAGAAAGATGACAATATTAAAAAATGAATTTTTAGAAGTAGAATTAAATCCAAAAGGTGCTGAAATTATTAAGATTATTGGACAACAGGACAACATTAATTATATGTGGAAAAGAGATGCCTCTTTATGGGCTAATAGTGCACCTATCCTTTTTCCAATTGTAGGGGCATTACAAAACAATGAATGTCGTATTGAGGGAAAAACATATACGATGACACAACATGGTTTTTCACGTCATAATATATATGCAACACATCAGCAATCTGATACTTGTGTAGAATTTGAATTAACACCAAATGAAGAAATATTAAAACAATATCCTTATTTATTTGATTTAAAGATTATTTATACTTTAAAAGATAATCAGCTTGAATGTCGTAATATTGTAAAAAATACTGATGATAAAACGATTTATTTCCAAATTGGTGGACATCCTGCTTTTGCTTGTCCATTTATGGATAATGAATCAAGTAATGATTATTATGTGGAATTTGAACAAAATGAATCTTTATATCAAAAAATCATTGATGTTGAAAGAAAAGGTATGTCTCATGACACGAGATTATTATTTGATAATGAAAGACGTTTCTTTGTACGTCAGGAATTATTTAATAATGATGCTATTGTAGTTAAAGATTTTAAATCTAAATATGTTGATTTAAAATCATTAAATCATCAAAAATCATTAAGATTCTATATGGAAAACTATAATCATCTTGGTATTTGGGCTAGTAAACATGTTGGAGGATTATTAGCTATTGAACCATGGGTAGGTCATAGTGATTATGTTGATTTTACAGGTGAATTTAAAGAAAAAGAAGGCGTTGTAGCATTAGCTAAAGGAGAAACTTTTGAATGTAAATTTACTGTAGAAATAAACCAGTAACGACAAATTTTGAGTAACTTATAAGCTATAATGCTTATATGAAAATAAAGATTATCGAAAGTACTCATGAATTAGATTTACAGGATGCGATTAATGATTTTATTGAACAAGATGAACCATATATTATATCTATACACTATGCTGTTGCTTTGACTAGTTATTTAAGTGAACTAGAATATAGTTTTAGTTGTTTAATCGTATATTCTTAGTTCTTCTGCCCATAATGATAATGGAGGTGAACACTATGGCTAAAGATGTGAAATGTAGTGTGGATTCTTGTCAATATTATTGTGATGGCTTATGTGAAGCAAGCTGTATTAAAGTAGGTACTTGCCATTGTAAAGAGGCACATGAAACTGATCAAACATCATGTGATACATTTAAATGTAAATCTTAATGAGAAAGGCTTTTTAAGCCTTTTTCTTTATCTTTAAAAATGTTATAATGATTCAGGTGATATTATGAAAAAAATGTTAATTATACTATGCTTGCTTTTTTTAACAGCATGCACTCATACTAATACTTCATATAATATTTATTACGATTTAAAAGATAAACTTGTGTCTCAAAGCGAATTTAGTGATGATTATCCTTTTGATGCATATGTTGTTTTTAATGAGCTTGATGATTATTATCGTTATGATGTTATCGTTGATAATGCTCAAGTTAATATGTATGATATCACCGCAATGGCTTATTGCAATGAAGATGATAATACGTCATGTCCAGTAATTGGTTTGTTTGATGAAGATCCTTATCATCTTATACCGGATTTTGTTGATAAAGATAATAATTACTACAAAGGAATTCAATTATCTGGACAATGTGATAAAAAACAAGATGTTAAACTTTATATCAGTTATTATCTTGACGAAGATGAAACAGAATTTCAGGAATATTTTTTAGAGGTAGAAGGTTTATGAGGTTAGATAAACTATTAGCTCATAGTGGTTATGGAACAAGAAAAGAAGTTAAAAGTTATATTCGTCATGGTTTAGTAAGTGTTAATGGTAAGATAGTAAAAAAAGATGATTATCATGTTGATCAAAAAAATGATATCATTATCATTGATGATGAAATAGTCAAATATGAGGAATTTGTATATTATATGCTTAATAAACCTGCTGGTTTTGTTAGTGCCTCAACAGATGCCCATTATCCTACGGTTGTTGAATTGATTGATGATTATTATCGAGATGATTTATTTCCGATAGGACGTTTGGATATAGATACTGAGGGCTTGCTGATATTAAGTAATGATGGACAACTAGCTCATCAATTATTATCACCGAAAAATCATTGTCCAAAAATATATTATGCGCAAGTTAAAGGTATTGTTGATGAGAATGATATTCAATTATTTTTACAAGGTATAAAATTAGAGGATTTTACTTGTCTTAGTTCTATATTAAATATTCTTAAGGTTGCAAATGGGATGAGTGAAGTTACTGTGGAAATTTATGAAGGAAAATTTCATCAGGTAAAACGTATGTTTTTAGCTATCGGTAAAGAAGTTTTATATTTAAAACGTATTCAAATGAATGATTTGAAATTAGATA
Organism: Erysipelotrichaceae bacterium; assembly: GCA_021201655.1. Lineage (GTDB taxonomy): Bacteria > Bacillota_I > Bacilli_A > Erysipelotrichales > Coprobacillaceae > JAJQDJ01. The sequence continues at coordinate 25,702 of JAJQEL010000033.1, forward strand.
AAAATTTAAATATAGGTGAATATCGACGCTTAAGTGATGAAGAATTAAATAGATTAAAAAATAAATCTGTGATACAATAATGTTATGGAGGAAATATGAGACTTAGAAATAATCCTAACGCCTATGAAATATTAGCGCAGTATTCTTCTTATTATATGACTGATGATATCAATCATAAGGGAAGATGGTCTAAAGTATTTAAAAATGATCATCCAATATATATTGAAATAGGTATGGGAAAAGGTGATTTTATTATTGAAAATGCTTTACGTTATCCCTACATCAATTTTATAGGTATGGAAAAATATCCTAGTGTTTTAGTTAAAGCTGTTAAGAAACTTGATGATAAGGATTTGAATAATCTTAAAATTATAAATGTAGATGCTAATATCTTAAATGAAGTTTTTGAGGCAGATGAAATAGATTGTATCTATTTAAATTTCTCTGATCCCTGGCCTAAACGTAAGCATGCTAAAAGACGTTTAACAGCGCTGAGTTTTTTAAAAATTTATAAAAAAATTTTAAAAGCAAATGGCGAAGTTATATAAAAAACAGATAATCGTATTTTAATTGAATATAGTCTTATATCGATGAATCAATTTGGTATGGATTTTGTAGATATTTGTTTAGATTTACATAACAGTGAGGGGTATGAAGATAATATTCAGACAGAATATGAAAGAAAGTTTTCACCTTATGGCCCTATTTATCGTTTGGAATCAAAATTTAAAGGAGATTAAATATGGATAAATTAATAAAAATTACAAATGTTGATGATTACAACAAAGCTATCTTAGGAAAAACTATAATTGTTTTTTCTACAACATGGTGTCCAGATTGTCATTTTCTAAAAACATTTATTGGAGAGATTGTTGATGAAAATAAAGATTGGACATTCTATTATATTGATCGTGATGAATTGGTTGATTTATGTATTGATTTAGAGATTTTAGGTATTCCTTCATTGATTGCCTATAAAAATGGACAAGAAGTATCACGACTCGTAAACAAATTAAGAAAAACAAAAGCTGAAGTACAAGCTTTTATTGATGGTATAGAATAATTCTAATGAATAAAATGACATACTTTTTATTTGTTAAGTGAATAGGCATTATATAATGAGAAGTATATGAGTTTTAAATGGTCATGATTATCAAAATGGTGATATTTTTTAAGGAGGAATAAGGATGTTTAAAAATTTTTTTGCTCATGATGATGAAAATGAAGATATGTATGAGACAGTTGATACTATTGCTGAGCAACGTCGAAAAGAAAAATTCAGTGAACCTTTAATATATCCTACGCATGAAGATGTTGAAGAAAAAAAGGAAGAAAAAGTTGAAATAAAAAAAGAAGAAAACAAGGTTAAGCCTATTTTAGAAACAGAATCAACATATGAAATGATTGAAATCATTTCACCAATGACTGGAGTAAAAAAAGATCCAATTGCAAAACCTAAGGTTAAAAAAGCAGAAAAACCTAAAAAATCACAAAAGCAGCAAGAACAGCTTATTCCTATTATAAGTCCTTATTATGGTGTTTATACTAAAGAAGAACCAAAAGAACCTGAGTATGAACAAAAATTAAAAAAAGTAGAAACAATTAAAGAAAATGAGGATGAAAACACAATTAAAGAAAGTGTTGATAAGAATATTAGAAATATTGCAGAATTAGTGGAAGACCAGCAGGATGAGCTTAAGATTATTGAAGAGCGAACAGGAGAGTTTAAACTTGATTTTAAGAAGGATGATCAAAATACTTTTATAGATGAAATTGATGATTCTATGAGTTTGGATGAACTCATGAGTCTATATGAAAAGAAGTTTAAGGATTAATGCAAGGTATAGGTGTTGATATAGTTGAACTTGATCGTCTGGATTTAGGACATCATGCGTTTATTCAGAAAGTTTTGACAGTTAAAGAATTTGAAATTTATAAGACTTTAAAAAGTGATGTTCGTAAAAAAGAATATCTAGGAGGTCGTTTTGCAGGTAAAGAAGCATATTTAAAGGCTAGGAATAAAGGCCTTGGTGAGATAAGTTTTCAGGATATTGAGATTTTAAATGATGAAACTGGATGTCCTTATCTTAATGATGAATATGCGATGATTTCTATTTCACATGAAAAGCATTATGCTATAGCATTTGTGGTTATAAAAAAAAATAGATGATAAACATCTATTTTTTTTCATCTCTACGCTCTATAAGACGATCAATACCATAACCAATTGTTCTAAAAATAAAAATAATAATAACACCTGCAACTGTATACAGGTCATTGATATTTAAAAAGAGATTAACTATAATAATCCCAAATCCAACAAAAAGACCTATGGATGTTAACGTATTCATGTATTTTGTGCTTTTTAATTCATTCATTGTTTCACCTCATTTTTGATTCTTTTTTATTATAACATCTTTTCTTATTTTTGCAATACTGATATAATGCCAAAGCAAGGAGGTTATATAATGATTAAAGGTTGTATTTTTGATTTAGATGGTACTTTAGCAAATACCTTATTAGATTTAGCTTTTAGTGCCAATAAAGTTTTAGAAATGCATCATTTGCCTATTCATGATATTTCTGATTATAATTTATTTGTTGGTAATGGTGTCAAAAAACTCATGGAGAGGGCATTAGGTGATGAACATTTAGATATATTAGATGAATGTTTAAGAGATTTTTATCGTATATATGATGAACATTTATTAGATAATACAAAAGCTTATGATGGCATTATAGAACTTGTGGATGAGCTTTATAATGATGGCATATTATTAGCGGTAGTTACGAATAAACCTCATCATAATGCAGTTAAATTAACAGAATATCTGTTTCCCCACAAATTTATTTCAATCTATGGGAATCAGAATATTTATCCCGTAAAACCTTGCCCGGATTCATTATATTTAGCTTTAAATGACATGCAATTGAGTGAGGATGATTGTATATTTATTGGTGATAGTAATGTTGATGTCCAAACCGCTAAAAATGCCCACATGCCTTGTATTGGTGTAGCATGGGGGTTTAGAGGCAGAAAGGAGTTAGAAGCAGCAGGAGCTGATTATGTTATTGATAAAGCTAACGAGATTGCTTCGATTATTGATGAATATAGGAATTAGTTCATGCTTATTAGGGGAATGCTGTACATATAATGCTACACATCATTTGTTAGAGGAAATAAAATTAATTAATGATATTCATTTTATAGCTGTATGCCCTGAAGTTATAGGTGGTTTGCCGATACCTCGTGATCCTTGCGAAATTATATCTCAAGATCCGCTTAAAATAATATCTATAAAAGGGGAAGATAAAACGAGTGCTTATGTTCAAGGTTCACTAAAGGCTCTAAAACTTTTTAAAGATAACGATGTTAAAATCGCATTACTTAAATATAAAAGTCCTAGTTGTGGTTGTGATGGGATTTATGATGGTTCTTTTTCTCATCGATTAATTAATGGACAAGGAGTATTTGCTTCAATATGTTCAAAAAACAAGATTGAAGTTTTTCATGAAAAACAGTTAAAGGAATTCTTTGATTATATTGAAAAGAATTGCATATAACGCTAATTTTGTTCATTTGTCGTTCATATCTGCTTTCTATAATGAATTGACAAAGGGATGATAATGTGTTTGGATATGTAGTTGTTAATAAACAGGAATTAAAATTTAAGGAATATGATGTTTATCAGTCATACTATTGTGGACTTTGTCAAACACTTAAAGATGAATTTGGGGTAAGTGGACAAATATCACTAAACTTTGATATGACATTTATTGCATTATTGCTTTCATCTTTGTATGAACCAGATAGTCAAATAATTAATAACCGATGTTTTTTACATCCCATTCAAAAACGTATGAAATGTTTTAATGAATATGTCAATTATGCGGCGATGATGACAATATTATTTAGTTATTATAAATGTGATGATGATTGGCAGGATGACAAAGCTGTTAATAAATTATTATATGCTCAACTATTAAAAAAAGGATTTGCTAAAGTTAAAAATCAATATTCTTATAAAGTTGAAGTTATGGATAAAGAATTAAATCAAATCCACATTTATGAAAAAAACGGCGAAGCGACAATAGATGAATTAGCTAGTTGTTTTGGCCGTGTTTTTGGTAATATCACAGCAATGAAAGAAGATGAATGGCATGATGAACTTTATGAACTGGGATTTTATCTTGGAAAATTTATTTACATTATGGATGCTTATGATGATGTCGAAAGAGATATTAAAAAGCATACTTTTAATCCGTTAATGAATTATAAAGATAAAGATGATTTTGAAGATAAATCATATGAATTACTGGAAATGATGATATCCAAAGCAGCAGCTGCATTTGAATGTTTACCAATCGTTACAAATGCAGAAATATTGAGAAATATTCTTTACAGTGGGATATGGAGTCGCTATTATTTGAGGAGAAATAAAAGAATGGAGGATAAAAATTAATGGATCCTTATCAAATTTTGGGGGTTTCACCTGATGCAACAGATGATGAGGTGAAACAAGCTTATCGAAAATTAAGCAAAAAATATCATCCTGATGCTAATATCAATAGTGTTCATCAGGAAGAATATACGGAAAAGTTTAAACAAGTACAAAATGCTTATAAAACGATTATGGATAATCGCAAGAATGGTTTTAATAATCAAAATTATACTAATTCGCAGTCTTATCAACAATCATATCAGCAATCTTACTATCAATATTCAGGCAATGATCAAAGTGCATTTAATGATGCCGCAGCTTTTATTAATGCTAGACGTTATCAAGATGCTATGAATGTATTAGAGCAGATTAGAAATCGTAATGGTATGTGGTTTTACTATGCGGCAATGGCGCAAAATGGTATGGGAAATAATGCGACTGCTGTTGAATATGCTCAGACTGCCGTGCAGATGGAACCAAATAATTTTCAATATATCATGTTATTACAACAATTGCAGCAGGGTTCTTCACAATATCGTCGAACCCAAAGAACATATTCTTCACCTTATGGAAATATGATGAATTGTTGTTATACATATTTATTAATGCAATTAATTTGTGGCTGTTGCTGTCGTTAATGGAAGGAGACATATATGAGTAAAATAATTGGTATTGATTTAGGAACAACAAATAGTTGTATGGCCTTTATAGAAAATGGGAAAACAACAATTATTCCGAATAGTGAAGGTATGAAAACGACACCGAGTGTTGTAGCATTTACAAAAGATAGTAAACGATTAGTTGGTGAAGCTGCAAAAAGACAGGCAGTTACTAATCCAACACAAACAATTAGTTCAATTAAACGTGAAATGGGTACGAATCACACGAAACATATAAATAATAAAAATTATACTCCACAGGAAATTTCTGCAATGATTTTACAAAAATTAAAAATTGATGCTGAAAGTTATCTAGGTGAATCAGTCAATCAGGCTGTTATTACAGTTCCTGCTTACTTTAATGATGCCCAAAGACAAGCTACCAAAGATGCAGGTAAAATAGCAGGCTTAGATGTTTTACGTATTATTAATGAGCCAACTGCTGCAGCACTTGCCTATGGCTTAGAAAACAGCACTGGTCAAAAAGTCATGGTTTTTGATTTAGGTGGCGGTACATTTGATGTTTCTGTTATAGAAATTGGAAGTGGTGTCATTGAAGTTCTCTCTACATCAGGAGATAATCATTTGGGTGGAGATGATTTTAATGAAGTCATTGCTCATTATATCCAATCAGAATTTCAAAGAACAACAGGAATCAATCTTTCTAGTGATTTGATGGCTATGCAAAGAATTAACGAAGCAGCTGAAAAAGCTAAAATCGAATTATCAACAATGACATCTGCTGTCATTTCTTTACCATTTATAACAACTACTGCAAAAGGTCCACAAAACCTGGAAATGACTTTAACAAGAGATGTCTTTAATCGTCTAACAAAAGAATTAGTAGAAAGAACTGTCTTGCCAATGCAAAATGCTTTAAATGATGCAAGATTATTACCTGCTCAATTAAATAAAATTATTCTTGTCGGTGGTTCTTCTCGTATTCCAGCTGTTCAGGATAAAATTAAGGAAATTACTGGTATTGTTCCTAGTAAGTCTCTAAATCCTGATGAATGTGTTGCGATGGGCGCTGGTATTCAGGGTGGAAAATTATCTGGTGATGTAACAGCTATGGGTAATTATGATGTTTTATTATTAGATGTTACGCCACTTACTTTATCAATTGAAACTTTAGGCGGTGTTGCCACACCACTCATTGATAGAAATACACCTATACCAACAAGTCATAGTCAAATCTTTACTACTAGTGCAAATTTCCAGACCCAAGTAGAAATTAATGTTTTACAAGGAGAAAGACCACTTGCTAAAGATAATAAAAGCTTAGGAAAATTTAAATTAAAGAAAATTAAACGTGCTATGCGTGGTGTTCCACAAATTGAAGTTACCTTTGATATTGATGCTAATGGTATTGTAAGTGTTTCAGCAAAAGATTTAGCTAGTGGTAATATGCAAAGTATTACAATTGAAAATGGTTCACATATGGCTGATGCTGATATTGAAAGAGCTATTCATGAGGCTGAACAATTTGCTAGGGATGATGCTATCCTTAAAGAAAGATTAGTTGCCAAAAATGAAATTGAAGTTCTCATTAACTCTGTTGACTATGCTTTATCTAAAAATGGCAAAGCTTTAGATAAAACAGTTAAATCACAGATAAAAGATGAACTTTCTAATCTAAAGAAAATGACTAAAAAGGTCAATTATGAAACTTGTAGTGAAGATGAATTTAACCGCATTTTGGATGCTAAGCGAAGCTTAGAAAATGCCTCTGCTTATTTATTATCTATTACCAATGAATAATATTTTGATCCGTCAAGCAACAATTCATGATATAGAAGATATTGCTGAAATTGAAAAAATTTGTTTTAACACATTGGAAGCTGCTAGTTATCTTGACTTTAAAGAGCGTTTTGAGAGTTTTGGTGAATGGTTCTTAGTGGCTATATTAGATGATACTATTGTTGGTTTTATAAACGGGGCTTCAATCAATGATAAGATTTTAAAAGATGAATTATATCATGATGCTTCTTTACATATATCGGACGGTATATATCAAAGTGTATTTGGTTTAGATGTATTACCCAAATATCGTCGAAATGGCATAGGTGGCTTATTATTAAAATATTATATTGATTTGGCTTATAAAAATCAAAAAAAAGCAGTTGTTTTAACATGTAAGGACCATCTTATTGATTATTATCAATCATTTGGATTTATTCATCTGGGCCGTTCTGCTTCCATGCATGGTAATGCTTTATGGAATGATATGATATTGTATCTTTAAAATTAATTGAAAAATGTTTAAATATGATTTATAATATTTTTGGAAAGATTGAAATTTATATTGTATCCTTTCTTTAAAATATAGGAGGATTAATATGAAAGAAGCAGAAACAATTGTACGCCAGATTTATGATTCAGATGTTATTTTACCTGATAGTGAAAGTGCATTATTAGAAATTATTAATGACAGTATTTTTGATTTATTGGAAGAGTTTTTTGATCGTATCAATCAAGGAAATTTAACTATTACTGAAAGTGAGTTTCATGAACTTGAAAAAAGATTTAATGCTTTCTATTATGAATACGCTTATATTCAATTTAAAAGAGGCCTTGAATTAGGTATATGTATTCACAGCATATGATCAGATGATTAAGAGAATGATACCATTCTCTTTTTCTTATATATTATTGTATATTGATAAGTTTTAGTCATGGATGGATGAAACATATAAGGAAGGAGATATATGTTTTATTTAATTATAGGGCTCATTGGCATGTGTTTAGCGAGTTTTGTTAATGTTGTTGTGTATCGTTTCCCTAAAAATGAAGATTTTATTTTTGGTCATAGCTATTGTCCAAATTGTCATCACTATTTATCTTTTTTGGATATGATACCTGTTATTAGTTATTTATCTTTAAAAGGACGTTGCCGTTATTGTCATCATCCTATTCCTATAAGAGATACTTTTATTGAAATATTTGGCGGTATTGTTGCAGTACTATGTTTTCATGTTTATGGGAAATCTACCATGTTTTTTATTGCTTTATTATTGGCATTTGTATTTTTGACGATTTCTTTATTAGATTATGATACAATGATCATTGATGATAGATTTCAAATAATATTATTAGCTATTGCTTTTATTTCCATGTTTTTTAATAATATATTTATCTATGAAAGAATAATAGGATGTATTGTTACGGTGTTGCCATTATATCTTTTAAATCATTTTAAAGAGTGTATAGGAGGTGCTGATTTAAAGATAATGGCTATTATGGGATGGATGCTGGGATTTTATTATTCCTATGTAGGCTTGTTTATAGCTATTATGTTAGCAAGCTTATATGCATTGATCAAACTTTTATGCCGTAAAGTAACTATAAAAACTTATATACCATTTGCCCCTTTTTTGTGTATAGGTTATTTTATGAGCTTGCTTTATGGTTGTGAATTGCTAAATATGTATACCTTTTGGCTATGAAAAAGGAGAGAAAATTTTCTCTCCTTTACTTTACAACATATTTTGCATAGTAGTTAATTCTAATTAAATCACAGATTGTCATGATTTGATAATTAAAGTTAATACTATCAAATTTACCAGGAACATATATGATAGTATTTTTATCATCAGATCCTGTTTTTAGATATTTTTTATTTTGGGTAATTAATACCTGATGCGCTTTTTCAATATGCACTTCAGCATGAGACTTTTGGAAACTATTAACATATCTGCCTGTTGCACTAATAACTATAGCAACATCATTTTCATTCATTGGTACAGGATCATAGGAATGAAATTGCACAAACGATTTACCAAAAGTAATCATATCAGTTTGTAATTCAACAGCAATAGATACAGGATATAAGGCACCAAATATAACTATTTTTGAAGCGTTATATAACTTTTCACAAATAACATCAATCATAGCTAGCATTTCTTCATTAGTACAAACTTTTTCCATAGAATCTACAAGATTTTCAATATTAACGCCATTCATTCTATCTTCAATTTGTCCTAATCTAACCTTGTGTAATCTTATCAATTCTTTCATAAAATCATTATATGTCGGAAAATCTAACATATTGATAAAAGAATATAAATCTTCTTTTGAACAATTGGCTTCTTTTAGAAATGTTTCTTCATCCATGTTTTGTATTTCTAAATAATGATAAACCATAAATGTACATAAATCATAATAGGCATCATGGCTAAGAGTTCCATTGAGATATGTTAAAATTCGACTTAATAATATATTCATATTCATGGGTATTTCCTCCTCGTTTTTATTATTATAACATGATTTACACAAAAAGAGAGAATTTTTTCTTTATATTAAAAAAAAGAGTGATATAATTTGTGGCGAGGTGATTTTATGCGCATGTTAAAGATTCCATTGTCAGATATTCTTTATGAATATAAAAATTATTCTCAGGAACTTTATGATTCAATTATGCGAATTGGCTTTTCATTTCCTATTACAGTATCATTTGATGATAATCAATATATATGTATCGATGGTCATAAACGTTTATCAGTCTTAAATGATATATTAAAAAAATATCCTCAATACCATCGTGGAGATAATGTATGCGTTGTGATAAAAGAGGATATGCGTTCCAATGACTGCTGGCGAAGAATCAATGTTCACTAAATCCTTATATCGTATATTAATGAAAAATGGAATAGGAAATTATAAAACTTGTAAAACTCTCATTAAACATGAACAAGTTAAAGTAAATCAATTGATTATGACAAATTGTAATTATAAAGTTCAAAAAGATGATATTATAGAAGTGAATGGTCACATCATAAATAGTCATCCTTATATTTATATCATGATGAACAAGCCAAAGGGATATATTTGTTCTAATGTTGATGAAAAATATCCTTCGGTATTAAATTTAATTGATAGAGATGATTGTTATTGTGTGGGAAGATTAGATCAAGATACAACAGGTTTACTGATTATTACAAATGATCAATCATTTTCTAAAAGATTATTACTTCCGCAAAATAAAGTTTATAAATATTATAAAGTTGAAACTCTAAAGCCTATTGATCATACATTAACAAATATCTTTAAGCAAGGTGTTATTATTGATCAAAATTATCGATGTTCAAGTAGTGTATTAACAATTATTGATGATTACCATTGTATTGTAAAGATTAATGAAGGTAAATATCATCAGATTAAAAAGATGTTTATGTCATGTCATAATCAGGTTGCTTCCTTAAAAAGAATACAATTTCATCATCTTAGTTTAGATCCTTTATTAAAGATGGGTGAATATCGTTTATTAACAGATGAAGAAATGGAGAAATTATTATGATTGAAGTGGATGTCCATGGCTTAACTCAAAGTGAAGCAAAAACAAGAATTATGCAAATATTAAATAGTACTGATAAAAATGTATATATGATTAGGATTATTCATGGTTATCATCACGGCACGGCATTAAGAAATATGATTAGAAGAAATTTTAGAAAACATCCAAAAGTGGAAAGGATTGAATTTGGTTTAAATCAAGGTGTTACAGAATTAATATTAAAGGGAGGTTTAAAATGAGTATATTAGATACAAATTATTTGATTAATTATTATTTTGAAGAAATTTCAAAGATTCCTCATGGGTCTTATAACGAAGAAAGGATTTCTAATTATTTGGTAACATTTGCAAAAGAACATAGTTTAAATTTCTATCAAGATGATATGTTCAACGTTATCATTTTTAAAAATGCTTCAAAAGGTTATGAAAATCATGAACCACTTATTTTACAAGGACATATGGACATGGTTTGTGAAAAAAATAATGATTTTCATCATGATTTTGTAAAAGATCCTTTAGATTTATATGTGGAAGGCCACTATTTACATGCTAAAGGTACAACTTTAGGAGCTGATGATGGTGTTGGTGTATGTTACATGTTGGCATTATTAAGTGATGAGAACTTAAAACATCCACCATTAGAATGTATTTTTACAGTACAGGAAGAAGTTGGTTTTTGTGGTGCCTTTCATTTAGATGTATCCTTATTACAAGGAAAACGTATGATTGGTTTAGATAATGAAACAGAAGAAGAAACTTGTACTTCTTCAGCAGGAGGTAATGAGATAAAGATTATTAAACAAGTTAATTTTATTGAAAATAACAGTACAGCTTATTATTTAAATATTACAGGATTAATAGGCGGACACTCTGGAGAGTGTATTAATATGAGTAGGGGAAATGCTAATAAAATTGCTTCTAGAATTTTATATCATTTACTAAAAGACGGCATAGATATTCGTTTAGTGAAAATTCATGGTGGTTTAAAAGACAATGCTATTGCTAGAGAATGTCAAGTTGTATTTGTAAGTGAAGCCAATTTTGAAACATTAGATAAATATATTAATACGTATGTAAGTGATATTAAAAGGGAATTACAAAATAGTGATCCAAATCTTGTTGTATCTTTACAAGAATATCAAGCAGATTTATGTATGAATAGCATTGATAGCGAAGCTATTATTAATACTATGTATTTGGTTCCAAATGGTAAATTAGATGAATCACAATTAATCCCAGGTTTAACAACACTTTCATTAAACATGGGAATTGTACGTACTAATGATAATAATGTAACAATTAATATTTCATTACGTTCACCGCTTTCTAGCAGTATAAATGAATTATGTTTACAAATCGAACAAATTGCTTTAATGTATGGTGCTTATGTTGATGCTTCTGATCCTTATCCTGGATGGGATTATAATTCACACTCAAAATTAAGAACAAGTTTTAAAGAATATTATCTAAAGCATACTGGTAAAGTTTTACGCGAAGTGGCCACTCATGGTGGTTTAGAAACTGGTGTTTGGGCAAAAAAATTCCAGGTATTGATATAGTTACATATGGTCCTGATATGACAGGTATTCATACGCCTGATGAAACCTTAGATTTGGATTCATTTCTAAGATGTTATGAAATACTTTATGGTTTTATAGAGACGTTATAATGATGAATTGTAAAATAAAGAATCAGTGTGGTAGCTGTCAATATATTGGTACAGATTATGATTATCAGTTACAACAAAAATATCAACAAATTCAAAAGCTTTTTCCTGATAAATATATTCATTTTCCTATTGGTATGAATTATCCTTATGGCTATCGCAATAAAGTTATTGTGGCTTTTAATCAAAAATATGAATATGGTCTATATCAGGAAAATACTCATTATATTATACCTATTCAAGAATGTTTATTACATGACAAAGAAACTCATAAAATATTAAAAACTATCCAATCATTATTTCAAAAATATCATATGTCTATTTATGATAGAAAAAGAAACAGGGGACTTATTCGTCATGTTTTGATTAGAAGAGCTATGCAAACAAATCAAACATTAGTTGTCATAGTTTGCAATGATGAAGTATTTAAAGGATCTAGAAATTTCGCTCAGGCTTTGATTAAAGCCTGCCCAAGCGTCAAATCTATAGTGATGAATATTAATACAAGAAATACGAGTATTGTTTTAGGTAATATAGAACGCGTTTTATATGGTAAAGGTTTTATTATAGATGAATTATGTGGTTTAACTTATAAAATATCAGCATCATCTTTTTATCAAATTAATCATGAACAATGTGAGAAACTCTATTATAAAGCGATAGAATTATTAAATCCTCAACCTAGTGATATTGTTTTAGATACATACTGTGGAATAGGGACAATAGGTATGACAATCGCCCCTAAAGTATCAAAAGTTATCGGTGTAGAACTTAACAAACAAGCTTATCTTGATGCTATGAATAATGCTAAAATGAATCATCTTAACAATATTCAATTTTTCAATGATGATGCTACTCGATTTATGCAAAAACATGTTCATGATTTTATTGATTGTATTATTATGGATCCACCTAGAAGTGGCAGTACTAACGAATTTATTAAAGTGGCATGTACTATGAAACCTCGCTCTATTGTATATATTTCATGTGATCCTACTACGCAAGCAAGAGATTTAAAGATATTTCAAAAATATCATTATGATACTAAAGAAGTTTATCTTTATGATATGTTTCCACATACTAAACATGTTGAAAGTATTATACTTTTGGAGAAACGAGGATGAATCAGAATTATTTGGTTTCAATCATAGAAGATTAAACGAATAAAGCTTTATGGGAAGTAAAAAATGTGATTGATTGTGTCCCAGATAAATTATGGCTTAAAGAATATTGTGATATGCCTATGTATACACATATCTATCATATGTTGCATTCTTTAGATTTATGGTTTATCAATCCTTGTGATACAACATATAAGGAACTGGCTACTCATGAATATAATCTTAATAATTTAGATGTTGTAACATATAAGATATTAAGTAGAAATGAGATCAATGATTATTATAATGAAATTAAAATGAAAATACAAAATTATGTATCCTCATTATCTGATAAACAATTATTAGAATATCCTTCTCATTGTGAGTATACAAAATTCACTCTAATACTTGCACAGTTTAGACATCTGCATACGCATATGGGGATGATTATGGGATTTATAGTTGATGACACTAATTTGTGGCCTAATGTACTAGGTTTAGAAAACCCAATACCTGAAGCTGATTACAAAAAATATTGTTAGGAGTTTTTTTATGAAAGAAAATTATTTAGAAGAAAAGAAACAAACGGAAAAATTTGTTGCAAATGTTAAACAACAATTATCATTAATGACAGAACAAGAGAAGGATAATTGGATAATCAATCAGGCTATTATTTTATCATCTTCTAAACAACAGGAATTTTTAAAAACCTTAAGTGGTGAAAAAATAATTATGAATATGCCTGATGATAAGGAATTTTATCAATTTTGCAGTAATGTTAGTAACGGCACATTGTATATAGGATATGAAACATGGTATGAAGAATTTAATGAATATGGATCGTTTTATGATGATTGGGAACAGCAGTTTTATGATAATTGTCATGTCATAGAATTTATTGATAATATTTTTACAGTTTGTCATTCATTAAATAAACTAGGATATTATGAAAAAACATGCGATTATATGGAAAATTTAAGTAAATTATCTTTTGAAATTATAGAAACTTCTGATTCTGAAGATTCTTATAATGGTACTTTACCATTTACTTTGAATGATGCTTTTGATAATCGTTTACCTTATCATAATAAGAAAAATATTGCTTTTGATTGGATTTATGCTTATTGTCATAAGCAAAACAATACAGCTGTAGAAGAAAAAGCTAAGGAATTATTAAATATATTCATTGATCCGTTATGTAACAAAGTATCGTTGAGTGATTTTGATGATATTGATTTAAAATTACTAGACACTATACAACAACTATTGTTTTCACAAATAAGGCTGGATGAATCTATTTTTCAAAAAAAGTTTAATGGTAAAGAATTTTTGTCTGATGAAAGTTATTATTTTAAGAAAAAATTAGATAGAAAAAAGGAATTGTTGGAAGATTTAAAATGTCAAAATTAATAATCATTTGAATTATTTTTGTGAGCTTCTTTTTGAAGCTCTTTTTACGATAACGTCCTCTAAATCCGTTTCTCAAGTTTACAAAATAGTGTTTTATAAACGGTACTCTTGGAGAAGTCAAAGATAAAATAAAATCTACATGTCTTTACTTAAAAAAAGCAAGTGAAGAGGTAATAATTTACGGACAAGTTAGTTATAGTACTTAATTTAGCTATTGATATTATTGGTTATATTTGTGATATTGCTGATGGTTTAAAAATGTATTTATAATGTGATCATATTTTATACACTTATATAAGTTTCTGATAAACTTGCTTTTTTTTATTTTCATTTATGTTATACTAAGCCTTGGTGATAAATATGGATGGAATATTACTTATAAATAAACCTCTACATATGACAAGCCATGATGTTGTCAATGTAGTTAGAAAAACATTTCAAACGAAGAAAGTAGGTCATTGTGGTACATTAGATCCTGATGCTTCAGGTGTTTTAGTTATATGTATTGGTAAAGCTACAAAGGCTTTACAGTTTTTAATGAGTGAAAATAAAGAATATATAACAACCTTATCTTTAGGTACGTCAACAGATACATATGATGCTAGTGGTAAGGTTATGGAAACAAAAGAGTTTACTGGTGTTTATCATTTAGAAGATGTTATACAATCATATATTGGAAAACAAAAACAGATGCCACCGATGTATTCTGCTATTAAGATTAAAGGTAAAAAACTCTATGAATATGCCAGAAATAATGAAACAGTTGAAATAAAACCTAGAGATGTTATGATACATCATATTGAATTAATTGATATTATCGATAATGAAATAACAATGAAGGTGCAATGTTCAAAGGGAACATATATTAGATCATTATGTCATGATATGGCACTGTCTTTAGGATATCCTGGACATATGAAATCATTGATACGTACGAAATCTGGACATTTTGATATTAAAGATTGTTTTACTTTAGAAGATATACAAAATGGGAAGTATCGTTTATTATCATTAGAAGAAGTATTTATTGATTATGATCATTATATGGTAGAAGATGAGAATATTGTTTATCATGGTAAATTGATCAGAAGTGATATTGATCATAATGTAGTGGTTGTTAATAAAGATAATAAGGTTTTAGCAGTTTATGGACCAAATGGTAAAGGTTGTTTGAAGAGTATAAGAGGGTTATTTTAATGAAGATAGTACATTTAGATGGATATCAATGGAATACAAATGTTCCTATTGTCAGTGCAATTGGATATTTTGATGGCTTACATGCAGGTCATATGGAGCTTGTTAAGGAAGTTTTAAGCGTCTCTAAGAAGAAAGAATATAAAAGTGCATTAATGACGTTTGATCATCAACCAGGCTATATTTTAGGCTATTTAAAAGAAGAAAAGTATTTATCTTCCATGTTAGATAGAAGAGATATATTAGAAAACCTTGGTGTTGATTACTTATTGATTATTGATTTTTCAAAAGAAGTCGCTAGGTTATCACCAGACACATTCATTGAAAAATATATCATTAATAGTCATATTAAGCATGTTGTTTGTGGTTTTGATTTTTGTTTTGGCTATCAAAATCAAGGGGATGCCTATGATTTACAAAACTATAATGGTATTGATGTAAGTATTATTGATGAAGTTATCTATGATAATGAGAAAATTTCTTCTTCAAGAATTAGACAATGTTTAGATCTAGGACGCATTGAATATGTCAAGGAACTATTGGGAAGAAGATATACGATTACTGGTAAAATCATCAAAGGACGTCAAATAGGTAGAACCATTGGTTTTAAAACAGCTAATGTTGAATATAAAAATTATTATTTACCAAAACGTGGTGTCTATGTGGTTAAAGTTTATATTCATAATCATGAATATAAAGGTATGTGTAATATTGGCTTAAATCCAACTTTTAGTGAATTATCGCATATTTCATTGGAAGTGAATATATTGGATTTTGATGAGGATATTTATGGAGAATTTCTGAAAGTGGAATTCTATTCTAAAATTAGAGGTGAAAAAACCTTTGATAATAGGGATGGATTGATTCAACAATTGACTTCTGACCAACAATATATTAGAAAATACTTCACAGAAAACGTTGATTGATTCAACGTTATTTCTATTTCTTAAGAAATTCTTAAGAAAATAGTGGACAAATAGGTACCTTAGTGCTATTATAATTTATGGGTATATTATTGAAAAGGAGGAAGGGCAACGAAGAAATTTGATATCGAAAATAAATCGAAAAAAGTGAAGAAATACATAAGAAATAACATCTCTGATGATCTTTTAGAGAATATTCAAGAACGTATCTTAAAACGTAAAGCTATGTTTATTCCTTTATTGTTTGTTTCTACTCTTGGCTTAGTTGGCTATGCTGCTATTGATAAAGAAGCACCTATAATTGAAGCCAATAAGATTGAAGTTCTATATGGTACAAAGTTAGATAAAACAATGTTTTCTATCTCTGATAATTGTGATTCCTTAGATGCGTTAGATGTCATTATTAACTCTAAAACTTATGATGCTTATTCTTTGGGAACATATGCTGTTGAAGTAACAGCTACTGATCTTTTCAGTAACACAGTTACGAAATATGTGGAAGTTGATGTTGTTGATAACACTGCTCCTGAACTAATCAAAGATAGTAATGGATACGCTATTGATATTGAAGTCAATAGCAGTAATGATATAACTGATTATATCCAGGCAACAGATAATGTTGACGGTGATGTAACAGCCTTTATTGAATATGACAATGAGCTTGATACAAGTGTTCTAGGGTGTCAGGCAATTAACTTAAGCGTTTCTGATAACTCTGGAAATACCACTTCAGAAACCATCGAATTCAATATCGTTGATTCTATAGCACCAACAATCGAATTAGAAAGTGATGAAATTACTTTAGATTATGGTAAAGAATTTCTTTATCAGGATTATATCACCATTAGTGATAACTTTGATGAAGAAGTAGATCTTGAAGTCACTCTAGATAAAGATATAGATCCTGTATCAGATGAAACCCAAATTGTTACACTTACTGTTACTGATACATCAGGAAACGAGACAGATGTTGAACTTACCATTGAGGTTGAAGATATCTCTGCACCTGTTATTACATTAAGTGAAACATCCGTTACAGTTAAACAAGATGCCACATTTAACGCTGAATCTTATCTGGAAACTGCTATTGACAATAAAGATGGTGATTTAAGCGATGATGTGACTATTGAAGATCCTGTTGATACAAGCGAAACAGGGTCATATACAGTCTCTTATATAGTTAGCGATAAGTCAGGTAACGAAACAACTGAAACATTATCAGTCATTGTTGAAGAAAAATATCAGGCAGTAGCTGATTTAGCTTTGACAAAAGTTGGATGTTCTTATGTATGGGGTGCTACAGGGCCAAATACTTTTGACTGTTCTGGCTTAACTCAATATTGTTATAGACAAAATGGTATCTCTATTCCACGAACAGCTGCAGCGCAATACAGTTTTACTTCTCGTGTAGATAAATCTGACTTAGAAGTAGGAGACTTAGTATTCTTTAAAGGAACGACAAGCTCAAGTGGAATCACCCATGTTGGTATATATATTGGTGGTGGTCAGTTTGTTCATGCATCAACGACTAAAACTGGAGTTAAGATATCTAGCCTATCTGAATCATACTATGTCAAACATTATGCAGGCGCAGGGCGTGTCGGTTAAATCTTCGATTTATGATTTTCAAAATTAATTCACAATTAAAAGCCAGTCAAGATAATCTTGGCTGGTTATTTTTATGAAAAAGAATAAGGGTGATTATCTAGAAAATGCTATTTTCATTTGTATATATTTTTAATTATCCTTTATATTGATAAGAGGAAATCTTCTCTTTTTTCTTTTCATTAATTTGTTGATAAAGTATAATGTTAATAGGAGGAAGAATTATGATATATACGATTACTTTTAATCCATCTTTGGATTATATAATGCATGTTGATCATTTTGAATATGGTGAAACAAATAGATCAAAAAATGAAGAAATGTTTCCTGGTGGGAAAGGATTCAATGTTTCTACAATATTACATCGTCTAGGTTATGATAATACGGCTTTGGGTTTTAAAGCTGGTTTTAGTGGAGATGAGATTGTTAGAATGTTAGAAAAAAGAGGTTTTATCTTAGATTTAGTTAGCTTAGATGAAGGTTTTTCGCGTATTAATGTGAAAATGAAAAGCTCTAAGGAAACAGAAGTTAATGGTAATGGACCTGATATTCCAAAAGATAAATTAAATAAGCTCATGGATAAAATAGATCAAATCAGTGATGGAGATACACTTATTATGGCTGGAAGTATTCCATCAACTTTACCTAATGATATTTATGAACAAATAATGATTCGCCTGCAAAATAAAGATGTTAGAATCATTGTTGATGCAACAAATGAACTATTACTCAAAGTTTTGCCTTATAAACCATTTTTAATCAAACCAAATCGTCGAGAATTAGAAGAAATATTTTCTGTATCAATCACTAATCAAGATGATTTAATCAAATACGCATCAATGTTACAAGACAAAGGGGCTATTAATGTCTTAGTATCTCTTGGTGGAGATGGGGCCATGTTGATAGATGAATACAAACATGTTTATCATGCTCCAGCAGCGAATGGAAAATTAATTAATTCTGTCGGTAGTGGTGATTCTATGGTAGCAGGCTTTTTAGCAGGCTATTTAAAGAATCATGATTATCAAGAGGCTATTCGTTTAGGGTCAGCATGTGGTGGTGCTACTGCCTTTTCATTTGATTTAGCGGAAAAATCGCTCATAGATGAGGTTTATGAAAGTATAAATGTTTCTTTGATACAATAATTAAAAAGGGAATATGTTTATGCAATTTGTGATTGAACATTTAAAAAAAGGATTTGAAGAAAAAGAAGTTTTAGTGGATATTGATTATACTTTTGAACAAGGTAAAATCTATGGGCTACTTGGTAGAAATGGGGCAGGAAAGACAACTTTATTTAACTGTTTAAATAGTGATTTGAACATTGAAATGGGGCGTTTTTACTTATATGATGGAGAAGAACATCCTGTTGATATACATAAGATTGGTTATGTAACTTCTACACCTACTGTTCCTGAATTTTTAACAGGGAGAGAATTTTTACAATTCTTTATAGATATCAATAAAGATAATATTCAAGATTTAAAAACGATTGATGAATATTTTGATATTGTTGGTATTAAGCAAGAAGACAGAGATAGACTATTAAAAGATTATAGTCATGGAATGGCCAATAAGATGCAAATGTTAGTTAATCTTATCTACAATCCATTTATTCTATTATTAGATGAACCTTTAACTTCATTAGATATTGTTGCAGCTGATGAAATGAAACATATATTAAAAAATATTAGAGAAGACCATATTTTGATATTGTCAACTCATATAATGGAATTAGCGATGGAGATGTGTGACGAAATCGTTATATTAAATCATGGTGTCTTGCAAAAAGCTGAAAGAGATCAGGATAAAATTATTGCTAAGCTTAAGGATGAAGATTATGTTTAATACATTTAAACAGTCATGGAAACTCTCAATGACATATAAAATGAATCATTTTATCTACATATTAAAGAATACACCCATTATTAAACATATGCTACCTATAAATCTATATGCCAATAAAACATTAAAGAATGTATGTACAATTATTTCTATTATATTAGATACTGTAGTTTTTATTTTAAGAAAAGTTTTATATATATTGGTTTTTATCGTGTTACCATTTATTTTATTAGATAAGCCTGATTATGCATTTCTTTGGGTAGTATTCTTTTTATCGTTAGTAGGAGCCTTGATGCATAATTATGATCTAGATAGTAGTGAAGATAAATATTATGCTTTAATACTTATGCGTATGGACGCATATAAGTATGTGATGTCTACAACCATCTTTTATATGCTTAGTACATTCATTGGTTTTTTTATATGTTTGTATTTTATTAATGATCCATTGCAGGCTTTTATTACTTCATTGATGATAGTAGGTATGAAATCATTCATATTAGCTATTAAGATATATTTATATAATCGATATAATATTGATACGATTCAAACAGGTTGTACAATTATAGCAGCAATCTTATTTATTATTGGATATTTAACATTCTATTTTGATTATTATCTATCATTATCCATGATTAATAATATCAGTTACATATTTATTGTATTAGGAATGCTCGGAATTATATATCTCTATAAATTTAATCATTATCT
Source organism: Erysipelotrichaceae bacterium (assembly GCA_021201655.1). GTDB lineage: Bacteria > Bacillota_I > Bacilli_A > Erysipelotrichales > Coprobacillaceae > JAJQDJ01. Next base: position 46,549 of record JAJQEL010000033.1, read on the forward strand.
CAATATCTATAAACATATATTTAATAATAAGGATTTTGATGTTAATCAAATCAATGAAAAAGCTTATTTGGAACGTATAGAAAATAAACAGGTTACATCTTCTAAACATGGTTTTGAAATGATGCATGATTTATTTATGAAACGTCACCATAAGGCATTATGGCATATGACATATATTAAATGTATTATTTGTGGCGTTGTTGCCTGTGTTGCTTTATCAATATTCATTTTTATACCTGATATTGCTGATATCATTGCAGAAGCTTCCGTAGATGTGGTTAATGCCTTACCTTTTTTTCTATTTGTTTTATATATACTTAATAATACTGAAGATGTTACAAGAACAATGTTCTCTAATTGTGATCATTCTTTATTGAATTATACCTTCTACAGAGAACCTAAGAATTTATTACATTTGTTTTCTATTAGACTTAAGGAATTGATTATGATGAATAGTACTTATTCATTCATAATAGCGATTGCTTATGCATTGATACTATATTTTTGTCATAATCCATTCTATTATTCTTTGATAGCATTTGTTTCAATTATGTGTATGTCTATTTTCTTTACTATTCATTATTTAACTCTTTATTATCTCATGCAGCCTTTTGATAAAAATAAAGAAATAGTAAAACCAGCCTATACAATAGTGACTTCTTTAACGTATTTATTTTGTTACTATATGATGGATTTGAATTTATCAGTGATTCATTTTGGTATTACGATGATTGCTTTTGATATTATTTATTGTGCTATTGCATGTTTACTGGTTTATCGTTTTAGCGTGAAAACGTTTAGAATTAACTCTTGAGTTATGCTATAATTCAAGTTACAATATGACTGGAGGTGCTAGATATGGATTTAGATAAATATTTGAATAAAAATCAAAAAGAAGCAGCAACATATTTAGCCTCTAATTTACGTATTGTGGCAGGGGCAGGTAGTGGAAAAACAAGAGTTATTACTTATCGTATTGCTTATTTAATTGAAGATGTTGGCATAGAACCTTATCGTATACTTGCGATTACATTTACTAATAAAGCAGCTAATGAAATGAAAGAACGTGTTATTAATTTATTAGGAGATTATGCTAGTGGAGCAACTTTATGTACAATTCACTCTTTATGTGTCAGAATACTTAGAAGACATATTAATGCTTTAGGTTATCCACAAAATTTTATTATTATTGATGAAGAAGATCAAAAATCTTTATTAAAAAAATTATGCAAAGAAAAAGAAATTGATAATAAGACGATTACTATTAAAAGTCTTATTCAATATATATCAACCCAAAAAAATAATCGTATATCACCTAGTTTGGCTTATGATTTTGCAGAAGATTTTACTGCAGATCAACAAAAAGCAGTTATATATGAAGCTTACGAAGATTATAATAAAGAACATTTTATGCTGGATTTCGATGATCTTCTATTAAAGACTTTAGAATTATTTGAAGATTATCCTGATATCTTAGAATATTGGCAAAGACGTTATCAATATATTCATGTTGATGAGTTTCAGGATGTGAGTACTATTGATTATAATATTATTCGTTTTCTTTCTGAAAAGGCTATATTATGTGTTGTTGGAGATCCTGATCAGACTATTTATTCATTTAGAGGTTCAGATGTTAATTTTATTATGAATTTTGAAAGTGATTATGAAGATGTTAAAACAGTGATATTAGATCGTAATTATCGTTCTACTCAGTCTATTTTGGATGTATCCAATCATCTTATTAAAAATAATCATAATCGTGTTGATAAGGATTTATATACATTGTCTGATGAAGGTAATATGATTCACCATTATTGTGCAGTAGATGAAGATAATGAGGCAACTTATGTTATTGATACTATTGAAGATATGATTCATAATGATAATTGTAAAGAAAGCGATTTTGCGATTCTTTATCGTGCTAACTATCTATCTCGTACATTTGAACAAAAGCTTATTCAAAGACATATTCATTATAAGATATTTGGTGGCTTGAAATTCTTTAATCGTAAAGAGGTTAAAGATGCTTTAAGTTATATTCGTTTAATGGTCAATGGCGATGATTTGTCTTTTGAACGTATTGTAAATGTGCCATCTCGTGGCGTTGGTGCAAAAACATTAGAAAAAATACAATTAAAAGCTATTGAACAAAGTATGAGTGATTATGATGCATTATGTTTTTATTCTAATGAGATTGGTTTATCGGCTAAAGCAAAAAAAGCGCTTGTTCAATTTATTAAAAGTATTGAAAAAGCTAAACAATCTGATTTACCTTTACCAGAAGTTTTTGAGGAATTATTAAATGATGTTGGGTATATGCAGATGCTTAAAAATGATAATGATGATAATCGTATTGCTAATATTATGGAATTAAAGAATTCGATAGCTAATTATATGGATACTCATGAGGAAACGGCGACTTTTGAGAATTATTTACAAGATATTGCGTTATATACATCCCAGGATGATATAGACAATCGAGATTATGTATCACTTATGAGTATTCATATGGCAAAAGGTTTGGAATTTAATTATGTGTTTGTAGTGGGCTGTTCACAACAAATTTTCCCTAGTCCAAGAAGCTTAATGGAAGCTGGAGAAGATGGAATGGAAGAAGAAAGACGATTGGCTTATGTGGCTTTTACTAGAGCAAAAAAAGAATTGTTTATTACTGAAAATACGGGATATAGTTATGTGAATCAATCAGCTAAGACTGGTTCCCAGTTTATAAAAGAATTAGGTAATGAACATGTCGAACATATTGGGCAAAATAGGCATGATTTATATGATGATATCGTTAAACAAATGGATAATAAAACTATCGAAACAAATAAGCCTATACATACAAGTAATGATCAAGATTATCATATAGGTGAATTAGTGATGCATGATGTTTTTGGTAAAGGTGTTGTTATAAAAGTTCAAGCAAAAAGTGTTGATGTGGCATTTGCGATGCCATATGGTATTAAGACAGTACAAGCAACGCATCCAGCGTTAAAAAAGATTATCAATTGATAATCTTTTTGATATAAAGGAGGAAATCGTATGTTAGATAAAATAGAAGTACCCCCATTAGCTGATAAGGTGTTTCAGGATATTATGAGTCATGGTGGTAAAGTTTATATTGTTGGGGGAACAGTGAGAGATTTTGTGTTAAGTCAAATGAATCAGCAACAATTAACTAATAAAGATATAGATTTAGAAATATATCATTTATCTTATGATGAATTAAAAAATATCTTATCCAAATATGGTAAAGTGAATACATACGGTAAAAGCTTTGCTATATTAGCTTTGCATTCTCTTCCTGGCTATGATTTTGCCTTGCCACGTAAAGAAACAAAAACAGGTAATAAACATCAGGACTTTGATGTCATCATAGATAGTGAATTACCATTAGAAAAAGCAGTGGAAAGACGAGATGTCACCATGAATGCTTTAATGTATGACTATCAAAATCATGAAATTATTGATTTGGTAGGCGGTATTGATGATATACATCATCATTGTATTAGGATGGTTAATAAACAAACATTTAGGGAAGATCCCTTAAGAATTCTTAGAATTGCTCATTTTATTGCTCGTTTTGAAATGGATGTTGATGAAGAAACGAAACAATATTGTCAAGAAATGGTACAACAAGGAATGTTAGAAGATTTAAGTAGTGAAAGAATATATGAAGAATATAAGAAAATCCTGATGTCCAATCATCCTTCTTTAGGATTTGAATTTCTAAAAGATATTGCTGCTTTACCATTTTATCTCAAAAATTTAGTCAATTGTTATCAACGTCCGGATTATCATCCTGAAGGGGATGTCTTTAACCATACTATGTTAGTATTAGACCTAGCAGCCACTTGTAAGCAATATTCACATTATCCCGAAGCATTTATGTGGTCAGCTTTGTTACATGATATAGGTAAACCTATGGTTACTAATAGTGATGGTCAAGCTTTACGACATGAGCTGGCAGGCTTAGATGTATTTAAGCAAGTCACCATTATTAATAATAAAAAGATGCGTGAATATATTAAAGCTATGATTTATTATCATATGTATTTAATGATTTTATCTCGAGGAAAATCTCGAGATATGAAATATCTCAAGTTTCTCAAAAAGATTGAGAATATTAAAGATGGAGGATATTTTTGTATAGAGGATTTAATGCTTATGACGATATGTGATTATTTTGGTAGAGGTTATAACGATCCTCAGCAATATGAACAGTTTTTAAGTTATATGAATGATAAAATGACACGTTTAGGTAAGCGTGCATGGGAGCCGATTATTACTGGACAGGATTTAATTGAAAATGGCTTTAAAGATCATCAAAGATATGGTGAAATATTAGAAAAAGCATATCATATGCAACTTCAGTCTATGTCCAAAGAGAAAATCATTGAATTACTCAAACGTGATGAAAGAAAATATGGTGGATTATCATGAATATCTTAAATAATTTGAATGATAGATATACTTATATATAACAACTTTATCCTGATAATTCTTTCTTTGGTATCTTTTTAAGAGACAGTCAAAATTACGGTTTGGATATTTATAATGATAACTATCAAAGTGATATTGATACTGTAGCTTTTATCATTCTCACACTACATGATCTTATTAATAAAACGACATTTAATAAAGAAATAATGTATTTAGATCATTCTCATATTGAACTAAAAGACATTCGTGATTTAGGATTGTTTATCTTAAAGCAAATCAAACCTATATTGAATTAATCAATACTGATTACTATATCATTAATAAGACTTATCAGTCTTATTATAATGAAATAAATAATCAATGTAATGATTTAATTCCAATTTTAGATTCTTAAAGTAACTATTTCTTACCCTCTTGAAATAGTTTATCATTTCTTAAACAGATTATAGTTTATACTATAGTCTGTTTTTATATAACATGAATTTTTTAAAATGTGGAGATTCATATTTTTTTAGTGTTTATAGTTTTATTCGATAAATATTTTTGCTATAATTGAAAAATGAAATGGAGCGAGAATGATGACATTTGAAAGATTAGAAGAAATAAAAAAATTATTGAATGAATATAATTATCAATATTACGTATTAGATAATCCAAGTGTATCTGATCAGGAATATGATCGTTTAATGCAGGAATTACAACGTATTGAAATGGCTCATCCTGAGTGGGTAACTGATGATTCACCAACCCAACGTGTGGGTGGTCAGGTTTTAGATTCTTTTACTAAAGTGACACATAAACGTATGATGTTGTCATTAGGAAATATATTTAATGAAGATGAATTACGTGAATTTGATGAACGTATTCGTGACATATTTCCTAATGTTGAATATATATGTGAGTTAAAGATTGATGGCTTATCAGTTTCTTTGGTATATAAAGATGGAAAATTAGATTACGGAGCTACTCGTGGTGATGGTGAAATTGGAGAAAATATTACGCATAATGTTAAAACTATTAAGTCCATTCCACTTACAATTCCATATCAAGAAGAGTTTGAAGTACGTGGTGAAATTTATATGCCTAAGAAATCATTTTATCAATTAAATGAACAACGCAAATTAGCTGGCGAACCATTACTCGCTAATCCTCGTAATGCTGCCGCTGGTAGTGTTAGACAATTGGATTCATCAATAGCTGCTAAAAGAGGATTGGATGCCTTTTTATATCATGTACCTATGGCTTTGGATATGGGTATTCAAACCCATGAAGATGCTCTTAACTATATTAAAAATATTGGCTTTAAAGTTAATCCTAATATTCGTAAATGTCAAAATGTCAATGAAGTATGGCAGTATATATTAGAAATGACTGATAAAAGATCCAGTTTACCTTATGAAATAGATGGTATTGTTATTAAGATGAATGATTTAAATCAACAGGAAAGATTAGGTTATACTGCAAAGGTTCCTAAATGGTCTATTGCGTATAAATTCCCTGCAGAGGAAGTTATTACTAAGTTAGATGATATTATTTTTACAATTGGCAGAACTGGCCAAATTACTCCTAATGCTGTATTAGAACCTGTTAGAGTTGCTGGCAGTACAGTTCAACGTGCCACATTACATAATGAAGATAATGTAAAACATAAAGATATACGCGTGGGTGATTATGTCGTAGTTAGAAAAGCAGGGGATGTTATTCCTGAAGTAGTTCGTTCATTAAAAGAAAGACGTAACGGCAGTGAAAAACCATTTGTGATGATTGATACATGTCCTTATTGTGGTTCTAAGCTTGTTAGAAAAGATAATGAAGCTGCCTATTATTGTCTGAATAAGGATTGTGATTCAAAGAAGATAGAAAAGATTATTCATTTTGCATCTCGTGATGCGATGAATATTGAAGGATTAGGAGAAAAGATTATTGAACAATTCTATAATTTAGGATTTGTGAAATGTATTGAAGATATTTATAGTTTAGCTGATCATAAACAGGAAATTATGGATATTGAAGGTTTTGGTCAAAAATCTATGGATAATTTAATTCAGGCGATTGAAAATAGTAAACAGAATTCTATGGAAAAACTCTTATTTGGTTTAGGTATTAGAGGTATTGGTGCTAAAATGGCGGATAATTTATCAAAAGAATTTAAATCTATGGATGCCTTAATGAATGCTTCTACGGCTAAGCTTTTATCTATTAGAGATGTAGGTGATACAATAGTTCAATCTATAAATCGTTTTAGAAGTGATAGTGAATCACAAGCATTATTAGAACATTTAAAAGAAATAGGCTTGAATATGAATTATCTAAAAGATACATCATTATTACAAGAAAGTATTTTTAAAGATAAGACAGTTTGTGTAACGGGAACATTGGAATTAATGACAAGAAAAGAAATTAAAGAATATCTTGCAAGACTTGGTGCTAATGTCACTGGGAGTGTTTCTAAGAAAACTGATTATCTTATTTGTGGTCGAGATGCTGGCAGTAAACTGACAAAAGCACAACAATATGGTGTAACTATATTAAGCGAAACGCAATTTAAAGAGGAGGTTGGTCTATGAGAAAAATCTTATCATGTTTATTAGTATTGATGATGCTTGTAGGATGTACAAGCAATGATGATTCAAGTGATACCAATACGACCAGTGCTGATTCTACAACTATGGAATCATTTGATGATAGTTATTATAAGATAGTTGTTTTTGAAGATAGTTCTACAAGTGAACTAAGAGAAAGCTTTTATACAGATTATGGTGATACGGGGGATTTTATTTCTATCGGTAGAGGTCTACAAATATTATCTGCAGATTATTTTTCTACAAGTAGTTACTATATGAGTGAAGGTCAATACTTATCATTGGCTCTAAAAGATGAAATGATGACGAGAAGTAGTGATTATTCACTGCAACCTGCAAGTGGTACAGTCATTGAAGATGTAGAAAATCCCATTATGGTGCAAAATGTTCAAGAACAGGACTATTATACAAAAGGTGTCAATGGTTATGATTTAAAAGGTATGTCATTTTCCATAATTATTGATCCTCGTGATAGTTCTAATGCAACATTAGAAAATACCATGAGTGATAGTGCTTATGAAGATTACGGAAAAGAAGTTATTGAAACTTTCTATAATATTATTCAAACCCATGAGGATTTTGAAGATGTCAAAGATGTTCCAATACTTATTACAGTTTATCAGGCTACTGATTTAACTTCATCTACTGTTGGTGGTCATTATATTTTAGAATGTTATTGTGATGGCTCTCTCGGTGTTATTAATGAAGTTGATCAGCAAACCGTATTATTTACAAGTGATGAAGCTGAAGAACTGGATTCAACAACTTATGATGAATTTGTGACAATTAAGACAAATCTTAAAGATGCTGCTCAAGAAGCAGCAGGTCTAGTCGGTACTGCTAGATATGTGGATGGTGAAATTCAATCTATGGTGATTGAAGCAAATCTCAATGTTAAAACATCAACAGAATTAATGTATCTTACTTCTATTATTGCAGATGGTATTGATAGTAAGTTTAGTTATGATTTTGATATTAAAGTATTGGTTTATTCACAGGATGAATTACAGGCTATTATCATTAAAAATAAAGGTGAAAGCTCGCAAAGTGAGTATTTGTATTAAGAGGTATTCATATGAATGATACCGAAAAAATGCTTAAAAAACTAGGATTAAGAACAATGTTTGATATTAGCGATGAAGAAATGCCAGCATTGGTAGAAGAATACAATATTTTTATGAGTCATGTTAAGGCATTGGAAGCTATTGATACTTCAAATGTTGAACCATTAGCATTTCCATATGAAATTGAAACAACATTTTTAAGAGAAGATATTGCTGATCATACTATTTCTCGAGAAGATGCTTTAAAAAATACAAAATGTGTTAAAGATAATCAAATAAAGGTACCTAAGGTGGTGATCTAAATGATTACTTATAGTATTGAAGAATTACATCAATTGTTTAAAACTAAACGATTAGATCCAAAGACTTATTATGATGACTTATTTAAAGAAGTTGACTTTCAACAAAAAAGATTGAATGCCTTTGTTACTATAACTAAAGATAAATGTTATGAAGACTTAAATAAAGCGGATTTTCATTCCTTATTAAGTGGCATTCCCTATGTCTTAAAAGATAACTATAATACAAAAGGCATACTTACTACAGCTTCTAGTAAAATGCTAGCTGATTATGTTCCTGTATATGATGCTCATGTGGTTGATTTATTATATAATGCTGGTAGCTGTTTAGTTGGTAAAGCATCGCTGGATGAATTAGCGATGGGTGGAACCAATAAGTCTGCCTTAACAGGTCCTGTATTTAATCCTTGGGACTCTACGCGTATTGCCGGAGGATCTTCTGGAGGAAGTGCTGCAGCTGTAGCAAGTGGATTAGTACCTTTTGCCTTAGGAAGTGATACAGGTGATTCTATTAGAAAACCTGCTGGATATTGTGGCGTTGTTGGCTTTAAGCCGACATGGGGACGTATTTCTCGTTACGGTGTTATTCCCTATGCTTCTTCGTTAGATACATTAGGTGCATTTACAAGAAATGTAAGAGATATGTGTATTGTTACAGAAGCAATAGCAGGCAGAGATGAAAGAGATATGACATCTTCTATAAAACCTGTTCCACATTATTTGAATCATTTAACAGATGATATATCAAATTTGAAAATTGCGGTATTAACTTCTGTTTCTAATGAAATCAGAAATCCTGATATTAAAGCCAATTTTAATGAAGTTGTTAAGACTTTTAAAAAATTAGGAGCTACAGTCGAAAATGTCACCATGCCTAGGGAACTTATGCGTACCTTATTACCAACTTATACGATCATTGCTAATAGTGAAGCTACAAGCAATCATTCATGTTTGGATGGTATTAAATATGGTGATAGACAAGAGGGTACTTCAACTGATGAAGTCATGATTAATTCACGTACTGATGGGTTTGGGGATCTTGTCAAAAGACGTTTTATTTTAGGCAATCTTGCTCTAGCAACTGAAAATCAGGAACGAATGTTTCGCAAAGCCCAACGTGTTAGACGTTTAATAGTTGAGGAAATGAATAAAATTTATGAAGATTATGATATTATACTTACTCCTAATTGTGGAAGTATTGCTCCTAAAATAGATGAAGCCAATGATGATCGTTTAAGTGATGAATATCTTATCTTAGAAAATCATTTATGCTTAGGTAATTTTGCAGGAACACCATCACTTTCTTTGCCTTCGGGTTTTGTTGATGGTATGCCAATTGCCGTTAATATTATGGGACGTCTTTTTGCAGAACAGACAATATTGAATTGTGCTTATGCCTTAGAAAAAGCTTTAGGGTTTGCAAATCAATATTCCAGGGAGGGATAGATATGAATTTTGAACAAGTGATTGGCTTAGAAGTCCATTGTGAATTAAAAACACATTCCAAAATGTTTTCTTCCTCTCCTGTAAGCTTTGGCGAAGAACCAAATACTATGGTCAATGAAATAGATATGAGTATGCCAGGAACAATGCCTTCTGTTAATAAACGCGCTGTTGAATATGCGATCCGTGTTTGTCATGCTTTACATATGGATATTGATGAACTCTTATGCTTTGATCGTAAAAATTATTATTATGCTGATTTACCTAAAGGTTTTCAGATTACGCAAAATAGAAGACCGATTGGTAAAAATGGATATCTTGATATTGAAGTTGATGGACAAAAGCATCATATCGCCATTGAACGTTTACATATGGAAGAAGACACCTGTAAACAATTTCATTTTGCTGATTATTCTTTGTTAGATTATAATCGTGCTGGTATTCCTTTAATCGAGATTGTAACATATCCATCTATTAGAAATGGGGCTCAGGCAGCGGCTTATTTAGAAAAATTAAGACAAATTCTTTTATATACTGATGTTTCTGATGCAAAGATGGAGGAAGGGTCAATGCGTTGTGATGTAAATATCTCTATTCGACCTTGTGGAAGTGAAGAATTTGGCAAACGTACTGAAATTAAAAATCTTAATTCTATTTCCAATGTTCAAAAAGCGATTGAATATGAAGCCTTACGTCAAGAAAAAGTATTGCTTCATGGTGATGAAGTTTTACAGGAAACAAGACGTTATGATGAGACGTTAAAGAAAACCGTGGCGATGCGTGCTAAAGGTGACGCGGTGGATTATAAATATTACTGCGAACCGAATATTTTACCTATTCGTATTAGTCATCAATGGGTTATGCAAATTAAAGAGGATTTACCAATGTTAGCAGATGAACGTGCACAGAAATATATTAATGAATATGGTATTTCAACTATTGATGCAAATATTCTGGTAGCTTCTAAAGATATTTCAGATTTTTTTGAAGAAACTATTTCCTATTGTCAAGAATATCAATTGGTTTGTCATTGGTTATTAGGTGATGTTCAAGCTTATCTCAATAAAGAAAATATAACTATTAATGAAACTGAGCTTACACCTGAATATTTAGGAAAAATAATTACTTTTATTCAAAACGAAACAATTTCTTCAAAACAAGCAAAAAAAGTTTTTGCGGAATTGATGCATACAGGTAAAGATCCAGAAAAAATCATTGAAGAAAAAGGTATGAAACAAATATCTGATCCTGATACTTTATCAGTTATGATTCATGAAGTTTTAGATAATAATGAACAATCTATTCATGACTATAAAGCAGGAAAAGATCGTGCAGTTGGATATCTTGTTGGTCAAATAATGAAGAAGACAAATAGTCAGGCAAATCCTAAATTGACTCATGAATTATTAATAAAATTATTAAAAGAGCGTATAAGTGATGAATAATCTCTATACTTTTGCTTGATTTTTTGGTACAATGACAGAAAGTAGGTGAAAATATGTCTAAAAAGTTTCAATTTGATGATGAATTTGATGATGGATTTTTGGATAATTCAAAAAAGATAGATGAAGTGGGTCATACGAACGATTCTGAATTTGGCGAAGATGCCTTTGATAATGTTTTTGATTTTCATAGTGAAGAGGAAGATACAATGGCAAAACGTAAAAATAAAAAGAAATTTCAATGGCATTGGTGGTATTATTTACTAATAATTATATTAGTGCTTTGTTTAGCGTTTGGCATATATATTCTTATTAAGTCTAATAATAATGGTCCAGTATATGGTAGTCGTTGTGAAGGCTTAGTTTCTGTATCAAAGGATTTGATTACTTCAACTGAAAATACAATAGAAGAAAAATATGATTCAATTATTGATATGGATTTATCTATTGAGTGTCGTACTTTACATATCGATATTCAATTTAGTGAAGGTATGGATACTGAAGAGGCTGAAGAAATTGCTGAAGAAACAATCAAGACTTTAGATGATTTGGTAGGAGAATCAAAAGAAGAGGGTAATACTTATAGTAATCTATTTGGTACAATTGATGGGGAAACACAATATGAAGTGAATATTTATATGACTTCTGAAAATAGTGAGGATTTTCCTATTTATGGTACAAAGAGTGTACAAAGTGATGAAGTTACTTATACATTAGCAACTGTTGTTGATGAGGAAAGTGCACAAAAAGCATTGGATACATTGGAAGATGATGAAAGTGAAGAAGAATAAACGAGCAAATGATATGATTCTCTAAAGTGAACAAAATAAATAATTAAAAGGGATAACCAAATTTTGTTCGGGTAAAAGTGAGAATTAGACATGGAAATTTTTAACTGAAATAAAATTTTCGGGTATATTAAAAATAACTTTTCGGGTCAAAAATTTCAACTTTTCGGGCAAAAAAAGGTCGGTAAAGAGTAGTGTAAAACTACTCGATACTGACCCAATGTCGTCAATTTAAGAAATGGAAAAGAGGAAATTTTGATAATAGAATTTCCTCTTTTTTATAGTGACTATATAAATGTAATTTTATTTATAATATCAAGTGATTTTTCTTTTATTGTATGTTATAATTGTAGTATAGAAAGAGGTGGTTTTATGTTCGTAAAAGTAGTTCCAAATAATAGAGGAAAAAAAGGTACTTATTATTGCTCGCAATGGCATGAACTTTAGAGGTACCCTCATATGCGAGGGTACCTCTTAATTT